>NZ_JARWQD010000237.1 GCF_029869545.1 Nocardia wallacei
CCCCCCCGATCCCGGGAAAATGGTTGTGGTGCTTGCCGGGACAATGGTTGCGGGGCTTGCCGGGGAAGCGGTTGTGGTGCTTGCCGGGTAAGAGGTTGTGGTGCTTGCCGGGGAAGCGGTTGTGGTGCTTGCCGGGGCAGCGGTTGTGGTGCTTGCCGGGGAAGCGGTTGTGGTGCTTGCCGGGGCAGGGGTTGTGGTGTCTGCCGGGGCGGCGGTTGTGGGGCTTGCTAGGACGACGGGTGCGGTGGTCGCCGGGTGGGCGGCTGCGATCGGAGGTCCGCGATGACCAGGGGGCTCGTGGTTCGCGCACTGCCCGCGCTCGTTGTGGTGGTGATGGCCGTGGTCGGGCCGTGGCTGGCGCCGCGGGGCGTGGATGCCACCGTCGGGGTTCCGTTCGCCGCACCGGATTCGGGGGCGCTGCTGGGTGGGGATCGGCTCGGGCGGGACGTGTTCAGTCAGCTGTTGCACGGTGGGTGGGGGTTGATTCTGCTCGCCGCGGTGATCGCGGTGACGGTGACCGGGTTGGCGGCGGTGCTGGGTTCGGTGGCCGCGCTGTGGCCGCGGCTGGGCGTGGTCATCGAGCGCGGGGCCGATCTGGCGATCCTGCTCCCGGCCGTGCTGGCGCTGCTGCTGGTGGTGGTGTCGTGGCCGCAATCGGGGGCCTTCGGCGTGGCGCTGGTGGCGATCGCCTTCGGAACCCCGTACTCCGCACGGGTTTTCGCCGCGGCGGCCACGGGCGTCGCGGCCACCGGGTACGTGGAGGCGGCTCGGCTCAGCGGGGAGTCCCCGGCCTTTCTGGTCACGCGGGAGATGCTGCCCAACATGCGCGAACTCGTGTTCACCCAGCTCGGCCTGCGCTTCGTGGAAGGGGTGTACATCGTGTCCACCGCGGCATTCCTCGGGCTGCCCGCCGAACTCGGGCAGTCGAACTGGGCGGTCATGGTGCGGGAGAACGCCTCCGGGATCCTGCTGAATCCGTGGGCGGTGGTGGCGCCGAGCCTGGCCATCGGCGTCGTGGCGGTGAGCGCGAACCTGCTCGCGGCCGCACTGGGCCGACGGGAGGTGAGCCGGACATGATTGTGGTGGAAGACCTTTCGGTGACGGTGCCGGGCGGCGCCACGCTGCTGGAGCCGATATCGCTGCGGGTGCCCGAGGGCGGCGTCACGGCGCTGCGCGGCCCGTCCGGCTGCGGCAAGTCGACACTGATGAAGGCGCTGCTCGGCCAGGTCCCGGCGGGGACCACGGCGGCGGGCACGGTGCGCGTGGGCGGCCACGACGTGCTGGCCCTGGATCCCGTCGCGCTGCGGCGATTCCGGCGGGAGCAGATCGCCTTCGTCGGCCAGGATCCCGGCGTCGCGCTGAATCCGACCATGCGGGTGCGGTCGCTGCTCGGCGAATTGGCCGATCACACACGGTCTTTGGAGGCACTGGCCGCGGTGGAGCTGCCGGAGTCGTATCTGCGCCGCCGTGCCGCCGAACTGTCCGGCGGCGAGCAACGCCGAATCGCCCTGGCCCGCGCGCTCGCCCGCCGCACCCCGGTGCTGGTGCTGGACGAGCCGCTGGCGGGCCTGCACGGCCGCCTACGCACGGCCGTGGTGCGATTGCTGCGCCGCCTGTCCGACGACGGCACCACCGTCGTGATCTCCGGCCACAACACCGCCGCCCTGCACGAACTCACAGGCCACCAGGTGATGGTCGGTGGGGAGCCGTTGTCCGGGGTCGAGGCGCGGTCGGCGAATTCTCTTCCGCCGGAGTCGAATTCCAACGGGACAGGGGGCCGAATCCTCCCCGCGAGGATCAGCAATGCCACACCGGCCGCCGAGTCGAACGGCCACGGGGTCGGGGGTAATGGCGTTGCCGGACATGTGCTTTCGATGTCGGGTGTCGGCGTGGCGATCGGGCGGAGGCCGGTGCTCGAGGATATCGACCTGAGGCTGTCGCCGGGGGAGGCGCTGGCTGTGGCCGGGCCGTCGGGAGCGGGCAAGTCGACGCTCGCTCGGGCCGCGGTGGGGCTGCGGCGCCCGGTGGCGGGATCGGTGCACGTCGAAGGCCGGATAGCGCTGGTACCGCAGGATAGTGCGGGCAGCCTGAATCCGCGCCGCACGGTGGCGCAGACCCTGTCCCGGCCACTGCGGCGGCATCGCCGGGTGCGGGGATCGGAGGTGGCCGGGGCGACCGCGGATCTGCTACGCACCGTCGAATTGAATCCCGAACTGGCGCAACGCTATCCGCACGAGCTGTCCGGCGGCCAGCGGCAGCGGGTGGCGCTGGCGCGCGCCCTGACCCTCGATCCGGCGGCGCTGGTCTGCGACGAGATCACCTCCGCGCTCGACCACGACACCGCCACGGCGATCATGACCCTGCTCGACCGGCTCCGCCGCGAGCGCCACCTGGCGCTGCTGGTGATCACCCACGATATGGACGTGGTGTCGCGCTACTGCACCCGCATGAGCGTCCTGGAGTCCGGCCGGATCGTGGAGGCGGGCCCGGTTCCCGGCATCCTGGCGGCTCCCACCCACGATGCGACCCTTGCGCTTCTCGGCTGACGGGGTAGCAAGGTCGATCCGTAGCTACCGGCTCCGGTCCGCTCCGGAACCGGACGAACTCCTGAACGGTGACCGTCAGCATGGCGCATCCGGTGCCGACCGGCGCGAGTATCGGGGGACCTCGCCCAGCCGGAGCCCGGTGCGGGCGTCATCGGACGCGGCCTTCCGGCTGCGCTGAGGCTAACTGCCGCCCGCCCGTCACGAACCGAACGTCCTGTAGCACAACTGAATTCGACGGTCCGTGTCCTAATGGAGTGCTAGGGCCGTATCACAGCCTCGCCGACGCCGAGTCGGTGGCGAAGTTCGTGGCGGCCGTACACGGCCCCCATGTGGTGCCTTATTGGTCGCGGGGGCGTTGGGGACGAGGCCGGGCCCTTAGCAGTGACGGGGATTGCGATCGGCTTGCCGGGTGCAGCTACATCGGAACGACAGCGGGCGGCGCTTACACTCGACGGGTGTCGGGTGCAGCTACCTCATCGGTGCCGGTCGGGGGACGGCGGGCGCGCTGGCAACCGCACAACGACGCCCGGCGGCTGCGCCTGGTCGAGGCGGCGATCGAACTGCTGGAGGAGAATCCGCCCGGTGCCGACCTCTCGGCGCGGCAGATCGCGGAGCGCGCGGGATTGGCGAAATCCGTTCTGTACCGGCAGTTCTCCGGCCTCGAGGAGTTGGAGCGCCGGGTCCGGACGACGATCGCCGAGCGATTCACCGACGCGCTGGATATCGCGCTGGACATCGGTGACGGGTCGATCGGGGAGATTCTCGCCCGCGCCGTCGCGGTGGTCGTGGACTGGATCGGCGACCACCCGCGCCAGCACGAATTCCTGCGCACCGGTCCCGCGGCGGACGGGCCCGAGGACCGAGATGCGCTCAGTGGCTTGATGATCAGCATCACCGCCCGCGCGAAGGGGTTGGTATCCGGGCTGGCCGGTGTCGTCGGCGTCGCCGACCCGCCGGTCATCGACACCATGACCTTCGCCATCGTCGCCATGACCGAGGCGACCGTCACCCGGTGGGCCCACGAGCCGAATCCGGCGCTGAGCCGCGCCGAACTGATCTCGGAGGTCGCGAGCTACGCCTGGAGCATCCTGGACGGCGTGGCCCGAGCCCACGACCTCACCCTGGACCGCGACCAGCCACTGCTGCAGCTGATCGAGGCGCTCGCGGACGAGATTCCGGCCAAAAGCATGCCGGAATAAGGAAGGCATGCTGCTCGCGCCGCCCAATGATGGGTGCGCATGCTGCTCACGCCGCCCGATGATGGTGCGCGTGCTGCTCACGCCGCCCAATGGTGGGTGCGCGTGCTGCTCACGCCGCTCGATGATGGGTGCGCGTGCTGCTCGCGCCGCTCGATGATGGGTGCGCGTGCTACTCACGCTGCCCGATGATGGTGCGCGTGGTGCTCGTGCCGCCCGATGGCGGGATGTGCGTGCGGCTCGTTCCTCACGCTGCCCGGCGGGCGGGCTCGCTGCGGTAGCGGGAGGTGGGGCCGTCGATGTTCAACGCGCGCCACAGCATTCGGGCGGGGGCGGGCATCAGGCCGAGGTCGTCGGCCAGTTTGCGCACATCGTCGAAGTAGCCGGACAGGATGCGCCGCGAGGCCGGGGCCCGCCAGAACGCCTCCTTGATGACCTCGCGCGGAATGCCGAACTTCCGGGCGAACGAGCGCGGCGGCGCCATGATCTCACCGGCCAGCCACCGCATGGTGAGCGGAAATGCCAGCGCGCACACGGCCTTTCCGGGCAGGCCCATCTTCTCGATGTGCGCGGTGAGGTATTCGTGGGCGAACGAGATGTGCCGGGCCTCCTCGGCGATGTGAATCTGCATGGTGCGCAACACCATCGGCGGCAGATTCGCATCGGCGCGGATGATCGCCTTCTGATAGTGGTCGATGGGCTCTTCGCCGCCGAGGATGCCGATGAACAGAATGACGTGCAGGTAGCCGCCGACCACCCCGATCACGGGCGACAGCAGCCGGAACGCGGGCCGCATCCCCGGCACGTCCACGCCGATCCGGTTCACCAGCTCCTGGAACATCTGGATGTGGTTGCACTCTTCGGTCATCTCGTGCAGGCAGTACCGGAACTCGGGCGACCCGTTGGGCAGCTTCATGATGTACTGCATCATTCCCCGGATCAGAATGCTCTCGAAGGCCGCGCCGACCTTCACCGCATTGGCGATGCGCCACTTGCCGATCTCGATCTGCTGTGCGAGCGGTAGCTCCCGGTACCAGCGGGTGGCGCCGAGCGGGTCGATCTCCGGGTCGAGCACCCAGCGCGGATCGTTGGGATCGATCGCGAGTTCCGGACTGTCCCAATCGATATCGCGATACGGGTCGAAATTCCGGTGCACCGAGCCCTCGGACAGGGTCGCCAGCGCCTCGCGGTATTCGGGGCCGAACGGGTCGGTGTGCATGGTGTCGGACAACGTCATCGGTGCCTCCTGAACTCTCACCCCCGAGAATACGTGGGACTCGGAGTCCCACACAACTGTCTTTTCGGATCGTCACGTGATCGCGATCACGCACGCGGCCCGACTGTGGTGGTGCGCGTGGCGTGACCGCGGCACCCCCGGGATCTGGATGATGGAAGGGTGCGTTCGAAAAAAGCCGGTGCTAGCGCCGTTTCCAGGGTCCGCGGCGGTGTGCTGGCGGTTGTCGCGGCGGCGGTGGTGCTGTCCGCATGCGGTGTGGGGGAGGACCTGCCGCCGATTCCCGAGGGCATTCCGCCGGGCGCGGGCACGCCCGTCCCGGCGATCGATCTCGACGCGCCCGGCCGCACGGCCGAGCAGCTGCGCGGCTGGGCCGAGGGCCAGTCCGACGCCCTCGGCATTCCCGTGGTGGCGCTGGAGGCCTACGGATACGCCGCGGCCATCATGGCCCGCTCGCGCCCGGACTGCGGCGTCGCCTGGACCACCCTCGCCGGTGTCGCCCGGGTCGAGAGCAAACACGGCAGCCACGGCGGCTCCCGCCTCGGCGACGACGGCCAGGTGAGCCCGCCCATCCGCGGCGTGCCGCTGGACGGATCCCCCGGCGTGCAACGGATCGTCGACGAGGCGGCGACCTCCGATCCCGGCGACCCGGTCTACGTGCGCGCGATGGGCCCGTTCCAGTTCCTGCCCGAAACGTGGCAGCGCTGGGGCGCGGACGCCAACGGCGACGGCGTCATCGATCCCGACAACGTCGACGACGCCGCCCTCACCGCCGCCCGCTACCTGTGCGCCAGCGGCGGCGACCTCACCACACCCGAGGGCTGGCAGAAGGCGTTGTTCACCTACAACCACTCCACGAGCTATATGTACAAGGTCCGCAACCACGCCGCCGCCTACAGCGTGGGCCGCAGGGCCTGATCACGACTGCCCGCCGGGCACGTGCCCGGAGTAAGTGCGCACTGCCTACGTTAGGCTCGCGTAAGCACGGGCCTGCCGTGCGACCTGCTCATGGACGGCGGTGGGCGGGACCGAGTCAGCAGCCGAAGGAGTGTCGTTTTCGTGGCCATCATCGAACAGGTCGGAGCGCGCGAGATCCTGGATTCGCGCGGCAACCCCACCGTCGAGGTCGAGATCGCTCTCGACGACGGCACCCTGACCAGGGCTGCCGTGCCGTCGGGCGCCTCCACCGGCGAGCACGAGGCCGTGGAGCTGCGCGACGGCGGCGAGCGCTACGGCGGCAAGGGCGTGCGCAAGGCGGTGGAGGGCGTCCTCGACGAGATCGCCCCGGCCGTGATCGGCCTGGACGCGGTCGAGCAGCGCACCGTCGACCAGGTCCTGCTGGATCTGGACGGCACCCCCGACAAGTCCCGCCTGGGCGCGAACGCGCTGCTGGGCGTCTCGCTGGCGGTGGCCCGCGCGGCCGCCGAATCGTCGGGGCTGGAGCTGTTCCGCTACCTCGGCGGCCCGAACGCGCACGTGCTGCCGGTGCCGATGATGAACATCCTCAACGGTGGTGCGCACGCCGACACCAGCGTCGACGTGCAGGAGTTCATGATCGCCCCGATCGGCGCGCCCACCTTCCGCGAGGCCCTGCGCTGGGGCGCGGAGGTCTATCACGCGCTCAAGACCGAGCTGAAGAGCAAGGGCCTGAACACCGGCCTGGGCGACGAGGGCGGTTTCGCCCCCGATCTGCCGGGCGGCACCCGCGAGGCCCTGGACCTGATCGTGGCGTCCATCAAGAAGGCCGGATACAAGGTGGGCACCGACGTCGCGCTGGCGCTGGATGTCGCGGCCACCGAGTTCTACACCGCCGGTACGGGTTACAAGTTCGAGGGCAGCGTCCGCACGGCCGACGAGATGACCGAGTTCTACGGCGAGCTGCTGGCCACCTACCCGCTGGTCTCGATCGAGGACCCGCTGGCCGAGGACGACTGGGACGGCTGGGTCGCGCTCACCGACCAGATCGGCGACAAGGTGCAGCTGGTCGGCGACGACCTGTTCGTCACCAATCCGGAGCGCCTCGAGGACGGCATCGAGAAGGGTGCCGCGAACGCGCTGCTGGTCAAGGTCAACCAGATCGGCACGCTGACCGAGACCCTGGACGCGGTCGAGCTGGCGCACCGCAACGGCTACAAGTCGATGATGAGCCACCGGTCCGGCGAGACCGAGGACACCACCATCGCGGACCTGGCGGTGGCCGTCGGCAGCGGTCAGATCAAGACGGGTGCCCCCGCCCGCAGCGAGCGCGTCGCCAAGTACAACCAGCTGCTGCGCATCGAGGATGCGCTGGGTGATTCGGCTCGCTACGCCGGGGACGTTGCGTTCCCCCGCTTTGTGTTCGAGGGATAGTACCGTCGGAACTGTCGTGTTGGGGGGGCCCCCCCCCACCCCCGGGGGCCCCCCCGGGAAAACGAACACGAGGGGGGGGGGTGGGGCGAGACCCCCGGGCGCGCGGCGGCCGCGCCGGGGGCGGCCCCGCGCCGGGCGGCCGG
>NZ_JARWQD010000238.1 GCF_029869545.1 Nocardia wallacei
CCCCGCTGCCCCCCACCCCCATAACCCCCCCCCCAAACCGCCCCCCGGGGGCCCGCGCGCGGGCCGGCTGCAGCCGCAGGTACTCGAGGGCGACGACGCCGAGCGATGCCGTCAGCCCGCCCGCCGTGAGGCGGAGCGCGATATCACTGTTCATGGGGATGCCTGTCGGAGAGTAGGAGCACCGATCCGTCATCGATCGGATCGTCTCGCGTTGCGAGGAGACAGAACTGGACGACGGTGCCGTCCACCGATCGGCAGGCGGCACCGAGCAGCAGGAGGTAGGTCGTCGACAGCGAGATGGCGATCCGCAGCCGGGACAGCTCGGCCTCGCCGAGCTCTCGGTCGAGAACGATCGCGTGAGATCCGGCGTCCACCATGGCTTTTCGAATCCGGCGGTGCGGATCGACCATGCTCGGCCGGTAGGAGCGTTTGACCGACGATTCGACCGTGGTCCACGCACCGGTGTGCCCAGCCGGTGAGGTGCACCGGCGCAGCAGGTGGTAGTCGGAGCGATTCGGCACCGGTGCGAAATACTTCGAATCGGGGACGAGCAGGTAGACGTCCAGCGCCTCGATCCACCGCCCGCACACCGGTACGACGCGCAGCACTCCGATCGCCGACAACATGATCATCGCCAGCACACCCAACGACTGGACAACCGACATGACGACTCCTTACTACCGGGACGGCCGGTTGAACATCTGGCGCCGCATCTCGACGAGCTGACGCACCCCGAGGGTCGGCGCGATCACGGCCAGATCCTCGGCCGGGTTGATCACCCACTCGCTCCGGTTCCACGCGGGTGCGCAGCTGGTCGCGGCGGTGGCGATGATCGCCACGGTCACGGCCACCACCACCGGTGTGGCGGTGACGGTGCACGCGTCCTCGCTGGCGGCGACGCCGATGCGCAGCGCATCCGATTCGGCGGGCAGGCGGCTCAGAATCCGCTCGACCACCTCGTGCCGTTCCGGCTCGTGCACGACGACGAGCACGTCGAGCACGGGATCGCCGTCCTCGCGTCCGTACTCGACCACCGCGAATTTCTCCGGATCGAAGGTGCCACCGGCGTACGGGAGAACCACCCGGGCGAAGTCGAAGTCGCCGTGCGGAAACACGGTGGTCGCGACGTTGGATCCGGCGTATTCGACGTCGACGAAGGCGGGCGTCCGGTCGATCACCTCGTTGAGCTGATCGAGCGCGAGGGGCTCCTGCTTGGCGAGCACCCGATTCATCGCGGCCACCGACTCGTCGGCATCCTGCGGGCGACCGGCCCGTACCGCCGCGGCGATCCTGTCGAGCTCGGCCGATCCGGCGGGCGCGACGATGATGCACAGGGAGCCCGGCGGCTGCAGTTCCCCGGCGGTTCCGCTGACGGTCAGCACCGTCGGGACGACCGCGCGCAGTGTGCGGGCCACGCGGGTCGCGGACAGCTTGGCTTCATATATTCCAGTGAGAGTGGCCGACATCGGTCAGTCCTTTCTGCTACGAACCCCCGCGTCGGGGGTGGCCGGATGCTTGCTGATCCGGCCACCCGAGAGTGGCGCGCATCACAATTGGTCGCGTGAGTGTCCACTACTCGAATTGCCGGGCGTCACGGCGCCGACCGCACTGCGCAACGCGCGTGGCTACTCGGAACCGGCCGATTCCAGCGCAGCCCCGGGCCGGGTGATCAGACGCATCACGCGAAAGCTCATCCGATAGTCAATTCAGATAGCTACGATGGGGAAACAACAACGATTCGACCAGCAATCTGGCGAGGGGCCGGTCATGGCGTTCTATCGGCGGGTGGGCTCGGTGCCGCCCAAGCGGCACACCCAGCATCGAGATCCGGGCGGCGAGCTCTACTACGAGGAACTGATGGGCGAGGAGGGTTTCTCGGG
This sequence comes from Nocardia wallacei, assembly GCF_029869545.1. Taxonomy (GTDB): domain Bacteria; phylum Actinomycetota; class Actinomycetes; order Mycobacteriales; family Mycobacteriaceae; genus Nocardia; species Nocardia wallacei_A. The sequence goes on from NZ_JARWQD010000238.1 coordinate 1,881, forward strand.
CGATTCCTCGCTGCTGTATCACCGCGGGCTACCACCCGCGCTCGTCGACTCCGCGGTGTGGACGCCGCCTAATCAGCACACGGTGCCCAATCACCCACTGCGCCACCGTCATCTGCGGCTCCACGAGCTGTTCCCCGGCGACACCCCCGCCACCACCGACGTGGTGACGGGGCGCCGGCTGGTGCTGGGCAACGACGACGTGCGCATCTCCTATGTGGTGGCGCGGCGCGAATCGCCGTTGTACCGCAACGCGATCGGCGACGAGCTGGTGTACGTGGAGTCCGGTTCGGGCACCGTCGACACGGTGTTCGGTTCGCTGCCGGTCCGGCAGGGCGACCAGGTGCTGCTCCCGCGGGCGACCACGCACCGCTGGCGGCCCGGTGGTCCGGATCCGTTGCGCGCCTACGTTATCGAGGCCACCGGGCATATCGCGCCGCCGAAGCGCTACCTGTCGAAATACGGTCAGTTCCTGGAGAATTCGCCGTACTGCGAACGCGATCTGCACGGGCCGTCCGAGCCGCCGCAGGAGCAGGGCTCCGAGGTGGAGGTGCTGGTCAAGCATCGCCCCGGGCGCGAAATCGTCGGCACCCGAATGGTTTACGCGACCCATCCGTTCGACGTGGTCGGCTGGGACGGCTGCCTGTATCCGTACACGTTCAACATCGAGAACTTCGAGCCGATCACGGGGCGGGTGCACCAGCCGCCGCCGGTACACCAGGCATTCGAGGGCACCAATTTCGTGGTGTGCAATTTCGTGCCGCGCAAGGTCGACTACCACCCGCTGTCCATTCCGGTGCCCTACTACCACTCCAACGTCGACTCCGACGAGATCATGTTCTACTGCGGCGGCAACTACGAGGCGCGCCGCGGCTCCGGCATCGGGCAGGGCTCGGTCTCGGTGCACCCGGGCGGATACGCCCACGGCCCGCAGCCGGGCGCCTACGAGCGCAGCATCGGCGTGGAGTTCTTCGACGAGCTCGCGGTCATGGTCGACACCTTCCGCCCGCTGGGCCTCGGCGAGGGCGCGCTGGCCTGCGAGGACCCGGACTACGCGTGGACGTGGTCGGGGCGCGGCCCGGATGCGCAGCGCTAGCGGGGTGGCGGCATGAGCGTGCGCGTGGAAGTTCCCGCCGGGTCGCTGTTCGGGCCGGAGAACCTGCCCTACGGGGTGTTCGATCCGGGCGACAGAACCTTCCGAGTCGGCGCCCGCCTCGGCGACTCCGTCCTGGATCTCGCTGTGCTGCTGGAGGATTCGGTCTTCGCGCGGCCGAGTCTGAATGCCTTCCTGGCACAGGGCCCGGAGCGCTGGCGCGAGATACGCGACCGGCTGCAGCACCTGGCCACCGGCACGGTCCCCGACGCCGCGGTGCACCCGCTGTCGTCGGTGCGGCTGCGGCTGCCGGTGGATATCGGCGACTACGTCGATTTCTACGCCAGCATCGACCACGCCACCAATCTGGGGCGCCTGCTTCGGCCGAACGGTGAACCGCTGCTACCGAATTGGCGCCATCTGCCGGTCGGCTATCACGGGCGCGCGGGCACGGTGGTGGTTTCGGGGACCGATATCACCAGACCCTGCGGACAGCGCCGAACCCCGTCCGGCGCGCCCGATTTCGGCCCCTCGCAGCGACTGGATATCGAGGCCGAGCTCGGCTTCGTGATCGGGCGTGGGTCGCGCCCGGGTGGGCCGATTCCGATCGACGAGTGCGGCAACCACATCTTCGGCGTCGCGCTGGTCAACGACTGGTCCGCCCGCGACATCCAGGCCTGGGAGTATCAGCCGCTGGGCCCGTTCCTCGGCAAGTCCTTCGCCACCTCGATGGCCGCATGGGTCACGCCGATGGCGGCACTCGACGCGGCCCGGATCCCGCTACCACCGCAGCACCCCGCACCGCTGCCGTACTTGCGCGGGCGCGAATCCTGGGGCCTGGACCTGGAATTGGCGGTGCACTGGAACGGCGCCGTGGTCTCGCGGCCGCCCTACGGCCGGATGTACTGGTCCCCGGCACAAATGCTGGCGCACCTGACCGCCAACGGCGCCTCGGTCCGCCCCGGGGACCTGTTCGCCTCCGGCACCATCTCGGGACCGGAACGCGATCAGCTCGGCTCGTTCATGGAATTGTCTTGGGGCGGAAGCGAAGTCATCGACGTCGGCGGTTTCGCACGAACGTTCCTCGTGGACGGCGATCTGGTGAAAATCACCGCCACCGCCCCGGGTCCGGGCGGTTCGCGCATCGGGCTGGGCGAGGTCAGCGGCCTCATCCTGCCCGCGCCCCTCTCCTGACCCACCCACCTCGCCGCAGTGTCACGGGCCCGGTGCGGGACCCGTGACACTGCGGCGGCGCTACACGGCGGCGCATCACGCGGCGGCGAGCGCTCCGGTGATCTTGCGGGTCATCTCGGCCATGGTGGGGCTGGGCTTGACCTGCTCCACCCGGGCGGCCTCGACGGCGACCCGGATGGTGCTGCGGAAATTCTCGGCCTCCGCCGCGTCCTGCTGCTCGAGCAGGCTCACCGCGGCCGTCAGGGCGGGCAGCACCTGGTCGGCGAGCTGTGCGGTGGACTTGCCGACCAGCTTGATGTCCTTGGACTTCGCGGCCAGCACGTGCCCCACCACGCCGGTCGCCGACGACAGCGCGATCGTGCCGCTGGTGGCGATCTTGTGCGGCTTGCTCCCGGCGGCGGCCAGCAGCGATACGGCCCCGTAGGCGGCGTTGCGGATGGTGGCCTTGTCCTGGGCGGAGAGGGTGACGGACATGATGAGCGCTCCTTCTGAGTAGTGCGGTATTCGCTGTGTCGTTGTCGACGTGGACTACATTCGCCCGCCCGCCTGACACCGCCCTGATCCCGCCCTGACACCTCCACTGACACGGCTCCGCCCGGCGGTCTGGTGACGCGTGCGGGTGGAGCGATGTACGCTCGGGCGGGACAACTGCACATGCCTACGGGGGCTCGCACCAGCGGGCTGAGAGGACGGCTAGCCCAATCGGGCGGATCAGGGCCGTCGACCGTTCGAACCTGACCGGGTAATGCCGGCGTAGGGAGGATTTCTCATGTCATCGAAACATGCTGCGACGACTGTGGATACGGTCACGACGGGCCCGATCCAGGGCAGCGTGAAGCACTATCGGCAGGTCGACGGCGACGGGACGGCGCTGCGCATCCCGGTGCGGCGGATCAACCTCACCAATGGTGAACACTTCGACGTCTACGACACCTCGGGCCCGTACACCGACGACGCGGCCACGATCGATGTCGAGGCCGGTCTGCCGAAGCTGCGCGACGACTGGGCCAAGCCGGACGTCCCGGGCCCGCGCACCCAGCTGCACTGGGCACGCCAGGGCATCGTCACCACCGAGATGCGGTATATCGCTGCGCGCGAAGGGGTTTCGCCCGAGTTCGTGCGCGAGGAGGTGGCCTCCGGTCGCGCGGTGATCCCCGCCAACCACAACCACCCCGAATCCGAGCCGATGATCATCGGCAAGAAGTTCGCGGTGAAGATCAACGCCAATATCGGCAACTCGGCGGTGTCCTCGTCGATCGCCGAGGAGGTGGAGAAGATGGTGTGGGCCACCCGGTGGGGCGCCGACACCATCATGGACCTGTCCACCGGCAAGAACATCCACGAGACCCGCGAGTGGATCCTGCGCAATTCGCCGGTGCCGGTCGGCACCGTGCCGATCTACCAGGCGCTGGAGAAGGTCAACGGCGATCCGACCCGGCTCACCTGGGAGATCTACCGCGACACCGTGATCGAGCAGGCCGAGCAGGGCGTGGACTACATGACCGTGCACGCGGGCGTGCTGCTGCGGTACGTGCCGCTGACCGCCAAGCGCGTCACCGGCATCGTCTCGCGTGGCGGGTCGATCATGGCCGCCTGGTTCCTGGCGCACCACACCGAATCGTTCCTGTACACCAATTTCGCCGAGCTGTGCGAGATTCTGGCGCGCTACGACATCACCTTCTCCCTCGGCGACGGCCTGCGTCCGGGCTCGATCGCCGATGCCAACGACGAGGCGCAGTTCGCCGAGCTGCGCACGCTCGGCGAGCTGACGAAGATCGCGAAATCCCATGGCGTACAGGTGATGATCGAGGGCCCGGGGCACGTGCCGATGCACAAGATCGCCGAGAACGTGCGGCTCGAGGAGGAACTGTGCGAGGAGGCGCCGTTCTACACCCTCGGCCCGCTCGCCACCGATATCGCCCCGGCCTACGACCACATCACCTCGGCGATCGGCGCCGCCATCATCGCCCAGGCGGGCACGGCCATGCTGTGCTACGTCACGCCGAAGGAGCACCTGGGCCTGCCCAATCGCGACGATGTGAAGACCGGGGTGATCACCTACAAGATCGCCGCGCATTCCGCCGACCTCGCCAAGGGCCACCCGCGCGCTCAGGAGCGCGACGACGCACTGTCCAAGGCGCGCTTCGAATTCCGCTGGCTCGACCAGTTCAACCTGTCGCTGGATCCGGACACCGCCCGCGAATTCCACGACGAGACACTGCCCGCCGAACCGGCCAAGACCGCGCACTTCTGCTCGATGTGCGGGCCGAAGTTCTGCTCGATGCGCATCTCGGCCGATGTGCGCGAGTACGCGGAGAAGCACGGGCTCACCGACATCGAGGCGATCGAGGCCGGTATGGCCGAGAAGTCCGACGAATTCGCCCAGGCGGGCAAGTCGGTCTATCTGCCGATCGTGTCTTAGTCGGCCTCAGCCGAAATACCCTGCCACAGAACGGCCTCCCGGGGGGGGGGGGGGGGGGGGGGGGGGGGGGGGGGGGCCCCCCCCCCCCCCCGGGGGCCCCCCCCCCCCCGCGGCCGCGGCGGCGCTTCCCGGACAGGCGGGCGAACTGCCCACCGCCGCACACGATTTCGACGAGGTCGTCTACGGCGCCCGACCGGCCTCCGCCGACGAGTATCGGCGGCTCGCGCAGGCCGACATCTTCTCCCTCGCCCCGCCGCCACCCCCCGAACCGGCCGAGGCGACCGCACGCCCCCGCCGCCCGCTGCGGATACCCCCGCTGCCGCAACTGATCCGGGATCCGAAGTTCTGGGCCGCGGTGCTCGCGGTTCTCGGGCTCGCGCTGGTGCTGTATCTGCTGATCCGCCTCGCTGCCGCACCCAGCGCGCCGCCTCCGCCGGACGTTGCCCCACGGCCGGATACCGACGACTACGCGCCGCCCGAACCGGATCTCGAGGGCTCCGATTCGATCTTCGGCGGACCGCCGTGGCTCGTCTACGGTGGCCTGCAGTGGCTGGTCTTCGGTGCGATCGTGGTGTGGTGGCGGGCCCGCCGCCGCGGGGCGCTGGTCGGCGAGCCGCGCCCGGTGGAGGTCGCCGCCGACGAGTTGCTCGCCGGGCAGGCCGCGCTGTATCGGAAGTCGCGCGACCGCGACCACGTGGCCGCCGCCCTGCGCGGGGCGACGCTGCGCCGGATCCGGCCCGCCGTGGGCCTGACCGCCGAGGCCCCCGCGCAACGGGTGGTCGAGACGATCGCCCGGCGGACGAGCCTGCCGGTCGACCAGGTCGGTGCCGTCCTGTACGGACCGGTCACCGACGACGCGACGCTGCGGCTGGTGGCCGCGCACCTGGAACGGATCGAATCGGAGATCGGATGACGGAGAGCCAATGACGAGGGCCGAGACCGACCACACCCCGACCGCCGAGGACGCCCACCGGGCGTTCGGCGCGCTGCGCACCGAGATCGGCAAGGCCGTCGTGGGCAACGACCAGGCCGTCATGTTCCTGGTGCTGGCGCTGCTGTGCCGCGGGCACGTCCTGCTGGAAGGCGTTCCGGGCGTGGCGAAGACGCTGCTGGTCCGGTCGCTGGCGACCGCCCTGGACCTCGACCACGCCCGGGTCCAGTTCACCCCGGACCTGATGCCCGGCGACGTCACGGGATCGCAGATCTACGACCCGCATTCGGCCGAGTTCACCTTCCGCCGCGGGCCGGTCTTCACGAATCTGCTGCTGGCCGACGAGATCAACCGCACCCCGCCGAAAACCCAGTCGGCGCTGCTGGAATCGATGGAGGAGCGGCAGGTCTCCGTCGACGGCAAACCGCAACCGCTGCCCGACCCGTTCGTGGTGGTGGCCACGCAGAATCCGATCGAGCAGGAGGGCACCTATCCCCTGCCCGAGGCGCAGCTGGACCGGTTCCTGTTCAAGGTCGACATCGAATTGCCCGGCCGCGACGACGAATTCCGCATCCTGCAGCGGCACGCGGCGGGATTCGATCCGCGCGACCTCGCCGCGGCGGGGCTGCGGCCGGTGGCCGGTCCGGACCATATCGCCGCCGCCCGCGGCGCGGTCTCCGCGGTACAGGTCAACCCCGAGGTGATGGCCTACATCGTCGATCTGTGCCGGGCGACCCGGGCCGCACCGGCGGTGCAGCACGGGGCCTCGACCCGCGGGGCCACCGCGCTGCTGGCCGCGGCGCGCGCCTTCGCCTGGCTCACCGGCCGCGACTTCGTCACCCCCGACCACGTGAAATCCGTTGCGGTACCGGCGCTGCGGCATCGGCTGCAGCTGCGTCCGGAGGCGGAGTTGGACGGCGTGACGGCCGAGGGCGTGATGTCCTCGCTGCTGCTGTCGGTGCCGGTTCCGGTGTAGCCGATGATCGTCACGGGTCGGCTGGCGGCCGTGGGCGCGGGGGGGGGCGGGGGGGGCCGGCCGCGGGGGGGTTGGGACCCCACGGGGGGGTGGAGGGGTGTTTTGGTAAAACCCAGCAGGGGGGCGGCCCGGAATATTGTGGGTTTTTATGA
>NZ_JARWQD010000239.1 GCF_029869545.1 Nocardia wallacei
CGGTCCCATTCCGAACCCGGAAGCTAAGCTCACCTGCGCCGATGGTACTGCACTCGACAGGGTGTGGGAGAGTAGGACACCGCCGGACAATATTTCCCGAAAAGGGGGCCCATACCGTGGGTCCCCTTTTCGTCGTTCCGGCGGACCGACGGGTTCAGCTCCCCGCGGTCAGCTCCTTGCCCAGGGCGTCGAGCTGATCGCCGGTCCCCTGTTCGCGCCATTGCGGCTTCTCGTGGCCGTCGAGGTAGGCGCCGTGCTCGGTGAGCGTGAGTCGCGTACCCGCCTGTGCCGCAGCGATTTCCACCGTGGTGACCGATAGCGTCGTCACCGTGTCGCCGCTGCGCATGGTGGAGGTGTAGGCGATCCGCTCACCGGGGACGATCTCGTGATAGGTGGCCTCGAAGGTCAGTTCGTTGCCGTCGTGGGTGCCCGCGGCCAGTTCGCGGCCGCCGACGCGGAAGTCGAGTTCGTGCCGGGCGTTGCCGCCGGTCAACCAGCGGGCCTTGGTCTCCGGATCGGACCAGGCGGCGAAGACCTGCGCCGGGGTGGCGGGGTACTCGCGTTCGTGGCTGAACGTGGCGTGGACTACGGAATGCTCTGTCATGACCTACTCCTTGCTCTCGGTGTTCTCGGCCAGCACCGCGCCCAGCGCGTCGAGCCGGCGCTCCCAGCCGGTGCGGCGCGCATGCAGCCATTGCTCGGCGGAGCGCAGCGCATCGGGTGCCAGTTGGCAGGTGCGAACCCTGCCGACCTTCTCGGAGTGGACCAGCCCCGCCTCCTCCAGCACCTGCAGGTGCTGAAGGACCGCCGCCAGCGACATGTCCAGCGGCTGCGCCAGCGCACTGACCGCCGCCGGTCCGCTGGTCAGGCGCTCCAGCAGTGCGCGGCGAGTCGGGTCGGCCAGCGCTCGGAAGACCAGGTCCAACCGCTCCGATTGGTTAAGCACATACTTAACTTTAGGTCGATTCCGCCAATAGTCAAGTAGCTACTTAACAAACTCGTCCGAGGTTCCGCGTCAGATCGATCCGAAACCTGTTCTCGTGTAGGCGCCCTGGCAACCTTGATGTCCGAAGGTCACGAGTATCAACGTCGTGAGCCCCGGCTCACTGATCGGCAACCCGCGCGCGGCGGTGGGTGACGACCTGGCCTGCTCGCGGACGGCGTGCGGTGCGATGTTGACCCGTAGGCTGGAGACATGTCCGGCATCCAGGGCGTGCTGTATGACATCGACGGCGTGCTGGTGACCTCGTGGCGGGCGATCCCCGGCGCCGCCGAGGCCGTGCGCGGCCTGCGCGAGGCCGGGCTGCGCCGGGCCTTCCTCACCAACACCACCTCGGCCACCTGCGCGGAGATTTCCGAAAGGCTTTGTGCCGCAGGAATTTCGGTTGAGTAGTCGGAGATCGTCACGGACCGACCCTCGATGCCGACCACCCGGATGTGATCGTGATCGGCGGTGCCGGAGCCGAATTCACGCACCGGGCGCTGAGCCGGGTGGTCGAGGCGATGCTGGACGGCGTGCCCGTCATCGCCATGCAGGGCGGCATGACCTGGGCGACGGCCGACGGTCTGCGGATCGACACCGGCGCATATCTGCCGGGCCTGGAGGCGGCCGGGCGATCGCGAATCGCCGACGCCCCGGAGACACCGAATCACGCCCTCGATTCCGTGGCCGAGTTGCCCGCGCTGCTGCGCGGAGTTCTCGAAGTGAAAACGCGCGAGTAACCAGAAATACTTCTAGAAACCTCCTGCAAAATGTCGCGAAATCCCTTGGGGGTGAGTATGGTCCAGGGTGGACAGGCAAACCGCTGGTAACTCCGTTTCGGAGCGCGACTCACCGGCGGTGGCAGCGAGGGCCTGATCCGGATGAGGGGGTTGGGCCCTCGCCGTTCCGACCTGTTTTCGGCAGACAATTGGATATCGACCGCCGGGCGCGTCGCGAAATCACCACAAGTACGTTAGACAACTTTCAGCTATCGTTATCGGAATTCGCGCAGTTAACGAAGCGGCCGATCCTTCCCTGATGGATCGGGCGCTTAGGTATTGTCTGGCGCGATGTCACAGGAAACGAACGCGGGCAGGATGTACGCCGGGCAGCCCGTAGAAGACCGGCAGCGGCAGCGACGTGCGCGTTTTCTGGAGTCCGGGCTGACGGTGTTCGCGCGCGACGGCTATGGAAATAGTTCGGTCGGCGCCATCTGCAAAGATGCCGGACTCTCCTCGCGACAGTTCTATGAGGAGTTCACCGGGCGCGAATCGCTGCTACTCGAGCTCTACGAACAGATCGACCGGCAATCGCGGGAAGCGGTGGCGGCCGCCCTGGCCGAACAGGCCGATCGGAACGCGGTCGAGATCATCGATGCCGCCGTGCGGGCCTACGTCGAATCGATCGGCCGGGACCCGCGTAAGGCGCGGGTCGCGTTGGTCGAAGTGGTCGGTGCCGGGCCCACCGTGGAGAAATTCCGGCTGGAATTGCGCCGCGCGTGGGGCTCGCTACTGGCCGGCGCGGCCGAAGATGCTGCGCTACAAGGGGAAATCCCGCCCGGCGATTACGAGATGCGCGTGCTCGCGATCATCGGCGCGGTCAACTATGTGGTCGACGCGTGGAGCGGTGCCGAGCCGCGCCCGCCGCTCGACGATGTGATCCGGGTGCTGCGCCGAATCATCATCGGCGCCGTCAGCGCGTGAGGCCGCAGGACTGGTCGTATGCTGGTGATTCGCTCTAGCATTCCAGTGTGACAGGCGTTGAGGTGGGGGAACCGTCCCCGAGTTTTGTTGTCTGCGGGGATAATCCGCTCGTATATCAGCTGGCGGCGCAGCTGGTGGATCGCTTTGCCGACGCCGTGGTGACCGTCGTGATCCCGAACCGCCGCGGTGGTTACGTACCGCGGCTGGAGCGGCTGGCGCGGGTGCGGGTGCTGTGCGCGGAACGGCTGGACGAGGAGACGCTGCGGGTGGCCGGTGTCGCGCAGGCGCGGGCGCTGGCACTGGTCGATCAGGCGGATGTGGAGAACTTCCACGCCGCGCTGCGGGCGCACGAGCTCAACCCGGACATTCGCCTGGTGATCCGAATGTTCAACACCGGCTTGGGTTTCCGCATTCGGACCCTGTTCGCCGACTGTGTGGTGCTGTCGATTTCCGAGATGGCCGCGCCGTCGTTCATCGCGGCCGCGCTCGGCGAGAAGGCCCTGGACTACCTGCGCCTGGGCGAGCGCACCCTGTATGTCACCGGTCCCTCCGGAATCCCGGAGGGCACGGTGGTGTGCGGACTGGCGGAATCGCCGTCGGGCGATATTCGCATGCTGGCCTCGACGCGTAGCGATTCACGGGCGCTGGCGCTGGCCGGACGCGCACCGTACCTGCTGAACGGGCGCAGACGGTGGCTGCTGCGGTTCCGGTATCTGGTGCGCAACAACCTGATTCGGCTCGTCGTGGCGTTGCTGACCCTGATCGCACTGGGCTGCGGGCTGATGGTGGCCTTCGGAAACCCCTGGGGCGATGCGGTATACGAGACGCTGCTGGATGCCGCCGGTGCGGCGCAGCCGGAGCGCGATCGCGAGCCGATCTTCAAGGCGCTGCAGGTCGCCGTCGTCTTCATCGGGCTCGCTCTGACTCCCGTCGTCACGGCCATGGTGGTGGGCGGGGTGCTGCGCGCCCAGCTGTCGGAGCAGATCGGCCCGGAGCCTTCGGATTTCAACGATCACGTGGTGGTGGCCGGGCTGGGCAATGTCGGCATGCGCGTGCTGGAGCAGCTCTGCGATCTGGGCGTGCCCGTGGTCGGACTGGACTACGACGAGAACGCTCGCGGCATCGCGCTCGCGCGCACGCTGGGTGTGCCGGTGGTGATCGGCCAGGCCACCTGGGAGGACACCCTGGAGGCGGCGGGGGTCTCGCGGGCTCGGGCCCTGGTGCTGCTCACCAGCAGCGACGCGGTGAATCTCGAGGCCGCGCTGCTCGGTCAGTCCTACCACCAGGCCCATCGCGAGGACCTGCAGGTGGTGCTGCGCCTGTCCGACGACGACCTGGCCCAGCGGGTGGAGCGCAGCCTCGGCGGATCCGTCGTGGTGCGCAGCGTCTTTCAGCTCGCGGCGGAGGGATTCGCCGCGGCCATGGCCGAGCGCCGGGTGATCGCGACGCTGTCGATCAACGGTGGCACCCTGATGGTCGCCGAGGTTCCGGTGGAGGCCGGATCGTCGTTGGTGGGCAAGCCGATCCGGACCGCGGGCCTGCCGGTGCACACCCGGGTGCTGGCCCTGCAGTCGGTGGTCGGCGCCGAGTTGGAGTGGGAGCCGGATCAGGAGGCCCTGCTGGCGGCGGGTAATCAGCTGGTCGTGGTGTCCAATCGCACCGGGCTCGATCATCTGCTGGAGCAGAGCGCGGGTGGCCGGGCGGACGACGATCCGATCGAGCCCGCCCCGGCGCCCGCGCGGTAGCGTGCGCGCATGGAGACGATTCCGATCCAGGTGCCCGACGGGAGCACCGTGCCGGTGCGGCTGGTGGCGGCGCGCGGTGCGCACCGGCATCCGATCACCCCCGACACCCCACGTCCGGTAATCGTGATCATCCCCGGGCTCGGTGTCCCGGGCGTCTTCTACGGCGACTTCGCGCGGGAACTGGCGGGCCGCGGGTTCGACGTGGCGATCGGGGAACTGCGCGGCAACGGCGACAGCCGCCCCAAGCCGAGCCCCAGCAGTGCCTACGGCTACCAGGAACTCGTTTCGGTCGACTTCCCGGCGATCTTCGAGGTGGTGCGCGAACGCTTCCCCGCGAGCACCCCGATCCTGTTGGGGCACAGCATGGGTGGGCAACTCGGGGTGATGTACGCCGCGCGCGTCCGCGGGCGGCTCGGCGGCCTGGTCCTCGTCGCCTCCGGGACTCCCTACTTTCGCGGTTACGGCGGGATCGCGCGCTCGGCCATGCTGCTGGGCCCGGCGGCGATCTCGCTGACCGCCAATCTGGCCGGTTTCTGGCCCGGCGACCGGATCACCGCGGGCGGATTCGGGCGGCAGTCGAAGGTGCTGATCTCCGACTGGGCCCGGCTGGCGCGCACGGGCCGGTTCGTTCCCGTCGACGCCGACATCGACTACGAGGAACGCATTGCGCGCCTGAAGCTTCCGGTCCTGTCGATCACGCTCGAGGGCGACGACCTCACCCCCCGCAGCTCCGCCGATCATCTGCTGGAGAAGCTGCCGAACGCCCGCATCACCACCTGGCACCAGCCCGGACCGCGGGGGCACAACGGCTGGATCACCGATCCCGCGACCACCGTCGACCGCATCGAGCGGTGGGTCCGGGATCGGTGATCGCGCCCGCTATCCCCGTGCGGGCTCCATCAGCATCTGCTGGAAGAATTCCCAGATCAGCGCGGCCTGGAAGGCCATCTGCTTGTTGTCGGCCGCACCGCCGTGGCCGCCCTCGATATTCTCGTGATACCAGGCGGTGTGGCCCTGTTCGGCCAGGCGCGCGGCCATCTTGCGGGCGTGGCCGGGGTGGACGCGGTCGTCGCGGGTGGAGGTGGTCAGCAGGATCGGGGGATAGGTCCGATCGGCTCGCGTGTTCTGGTACGGCGAGTACTTTCCGATGAACTCCCACTCCTGCGGATCGTCCGGATCGCCGTACTCGGCCATCCAGGAGGCACCGGCCAGGAGCAGGTGATAGCGCCGCATATCCAGCAGCGGCACCTGACAGACGATGGCGCCGAACAACTCCGGGTAGCGGGTGAGCATGACGCCCATCAGCAGGCCGCCGTTGCTGCCACCCACCGCGCCCAGCTGCCGCGGGGTCGTGATCCCCCGGGCCACCAGGTCCCGGGCGATCGAGGAGAAGTCCTCGTAGACGCGGTGCCGATTCTCCTTCTGCGCCTGGGTGTGCCATTCGGGGCCGTATTCCCCACCGCCGCGAATATTGGTCATCACCCAGGTGCCGCCGCGCTCGAGCCAGCCCATTCCGGAGGCGCCGCTGTAGGCCGGGGTGCGCGAGACCTCGAAGCCGCCGTATCCGGACATCACCGTCGGCCCCGGCTCACCCTTGCGGTCGCGGTGGCGAATCACGAAGTACGGCACCATCGTTCCGTCGTCGGAGCGGGCGAAGAACTGCTCGGTCTCGACGCCGTCGGCGTCGAAGAATCCGGGCTCCTGCTTCAGCGGTTCCGTCGGCCCGCCCACCGAACCGGCCAGCAGCGTCGCCGGAGTGGTGAAACCGCTTGTGGTGAGCATGAATTCGTCGCCGCCCTCGAGCGGATCGAGGTTCATGACGTTGGTCGTGGCCATCGGCGGGGTGTCGGCCAGCGGGGCGCGCGTCCAGCCGTCGGGTCCGGGGGTCAGCACGTAGAGCTTGGTCTGCACATCCTCGAGGGTGATGAGCAGCAGATGGTTCTCGGTCCAGCCGTAGCCGTGCAGGGAGGTGTGTGCGTCGGGCGTGAAGACGACCTCGAAATTCCTTGCGCCCTCGAGGAATTCGTTCAGATCGATGGTGAGTAGAGCGCCCGCCGGGTAGGTGGCGCCGCCCACCTCCCACGGCGACTTCAGCCGGACCAGCAGCCAATCCTTGTACCAGGACTCCGAGGCATCGCTCGGCACGTCGAGATGGCGGAGGGTGCCGTCGTCCTCGAGCAGGTATACCGATTCGTTGAAGAAGTCGGTCGCCCGGGCCACGTAATGGCGCTCGTAACCCGGCGTGCGGTCGTACCCGGCCGACACCATGACATCGGCGGGCTCGCCCTCGAACACCGTCTCCGCCTGCGTCAGGGGCGTGCCGCGCCGCCAGCGCTTGGCGATCCGCGGATAGCCCGACTCGGTGAGCGATCCGGGGCCGAAATCCGTTCCGACATAGACGGTGTCGGCGTCGATCCAGCGCAGCTGCGACTTGGCCTCCGGGAGGTAGAAGCCCCCGTCGGCCTCCGCGCGGAAGCGCTTGGTCACCATGTCGAACTCGCGCACCACCTTGGCGTCGGCCCCGCCGCGGGACAGGCTGATCAGCGCCAGGGACTGCTCCGGGCGCAGCACGGCGGCGCCGCCCCAGACCCAGTTCTCCTCCTCGTCGGCGGCCAGCTCGTCGAGATCGATCAGCACCTCCCAGTCCGGGGTGTCGGTGCGATATTCGGCGAAGGTGGTGCGCCGCCACAGGCCCTTCGGGTGCTCGGCGTCGCGCCAGAAGTTGTACAGCCAGCGGCCGCGGCGCGCCGGGTACGGGATGCGGGTGTCGGTGTCGAGCATGTCGAGGATGCGGTGCTCCAGCTCGGAGAACCGGTCCGAGGTGGCGAAGCGGCCGACCACCACCTCGTTGTGTGCGCGGGCCCAGTTCAGCGCGCGGTCGGAGGTCACTTCCTCCAGCCACAGGTAGGGATCGGTCTGCTGCTCCTCGACACTCATGCCTGACATTGTTGCCGACGCCGCGGCTCGCCGTGTCGGTGAACCTAGGATTGCGGCATCGTTGCCGCCGCGCTCGGGAGGTTCGGATTGCCGCACTTTTTCTGGGAACAGCACTGTTGCCTGCCGTTGCTGCCGTCGGCCGATATCGCCGAGCTGGCGCGCTACCCGCTCGGCTCGTACCTGTCGGTGAACGTCGGATACGCCCCGCAGTCCACCTCGGACGCGCTCGGCCTGGTGCGGCAATTCCGGCGGGATGCCTTGGCGGACGGTCGTTTCCGGCTCGTCGAATCCGTCGACGACACCGTCGGTGACGACCGGACCATCGCGCTGGCGTTCGATCTGGAGGATTCCGGGCCGCTGGGCGGCGATCTCGACAACGTGGAGCTGTTTCACGAGCTGGGTGTGCGCTCGTTGCTGCCGAGCTACAACCAGTCCAATGCCGCCGGTGGTGGTTGCCTCGACACCGCCGATACGGGTCTGACCGCTTACGGCCGCGACCTGATCCGCAAGCTCAACGAGGTGGGCGTCTTCGCCGACGGCTCGCACTGCTCGGTGCGCACCGGCCTCGATATCGCCGAGGTCACCGGCGTGCCGATGATCTACAGCCACTCCAATTTCGCGGCGCTGTGGGCGCATCCGCGCAACATCACCGACGCCCAGGCTCGCGCGTGCGCCGGGACCGGCGGCGTGATCGGTATCAACGGTGTCGGAATCTTCCTGGGCTGCAACGGTTCCGGCGAGCGGGCCGCGCGCATCGAGGCGATGGCCGATCACCTCGCCTACGGGGCGGATCTGGTCGGGATCGAGCACGTCGGCATCGGCTCGGACTTCTCCTTCGACGGTGACCAGTTCAATGCCGAGATCGCAGCGGCCCCGGAGAATTTCTCCGAGGACTACACCCGGTGGGGCCCGCTGCAGTGGACGCCGCCGGAGGATCTGCTCGGTGCCGCGCGGGTGCCGGGGCTCGATGCGGTGCTGGCACGGCGCGGCTTCACCGAGGCGGATCGGGCGGCGGTATTCGGCGGGAACTTCCTGCGGGCGGCTCGGCAGGTGTGGCGGTAGCGCCTATCCCAACTGCACCAACATCTTTCCGAGGTTGGCCCCCGAGAGCACGCCGAGGAACGCGGCCGGTGCCTGTTCCAGCCCGTGGTACACCGTCGATTCCGTGCGCAGGGTGCCGTCGGCGAGCCAGGGGGCCGCCGTGGCGATGTACTCGCCGAAGTTCTCCAGGTAACTGTTGACCAGCATGCCGCGCAGCGTCACCTCGCGTTTCACGGCCGTGAACAGATTCGGGATGGGTTGTGCGGCACCGTTGTAGCCCTCGATGGCGCCGACCAGCGCGATCCGGCCGTGGGTGCGGATCGCGTCCAGTGCGACCCGCAGGTGCTCGCCGCCGACATTGTCGAGGTAGACGTCGATGCCGTCGGGTGCGGCCGCGGCCAGCTGACCGGCGAGATCACCGGCCCGGTAGTCCAGCGCAGCGTCGTAGCCGAACTTCTCGGTCAGTGCCTTGCCCTTGACCGGGCCGCCCGCCGAGCCGATCACCCGGCTCGCGCCCAGCTTGCGGGCGAGCTGACCCGCGACGCTGCCGACCGCCCCCGCGGCCGCGGAGATGAACACCACATCGCCCGGGCGGACGGGCGCCACATCCGTCAGCGCCGCGTACGCCGTGAGCCCGGTGGTGCCGAGCGGGCCGAGGTAGTCCCGCGGCGCGGCCAGGGTGGTGTCGATCGGGGTCGCCGCCGCCGCATCGAGCACCGTGTGCTCGCGCCAGCCGAGAAAATGGGTGACGTTCGTGCCGACCGGGACATCGGCGGACCGCGAGGCGATCACCTCACCCACCGCCGAACCCTCCATCGGCGCGCCCAGTTCGAACGGCGCGATGTAGGAGGGCGCATCATCCATCCGCCCGCGCATGTACGGGTCGACCGACATCCAGGTATTGCGCACCAGGATCTGCCCCGGCGCCAACTCCGGAATCACCCGCTCCACCAACGCGAAGTTCTCCGCGGTAGGCACCCCGGAAGGCCGTGCCGCCAAATGTATTTCACGAGTAGTACGGGGTAGCGCACTGGTCGCGTTCGACATGACCGAAGCCTTTCTGAATCGAGTCCGAATCCCATCGACCCGGAACTACCGACGACACTAAGAACCCCGCCCCCCGCACCCCCAGGGCCGCCCACGCCACCCCCCGGGCCGCCCACGCCAGGCCCGCCCGCACGGCACATTCCCGCACCCCGTGCACGTTCCCGCACCGGCTCCAGGCGCCTGCAAGGGGTGCGGCAACGCATAAGGCGTGCGGGAAAGTGCCACTCCACGGCGCGTCGAGCCGCCGGGAACGCGGGGGGCGCGTCAGCCTGCCGCCCGGTCTTGGGTGGGGGAGTTGCCTGTCCAGCGGCGGTAGGCTCGGCGCAGGGCGCGGTCGTCGGCGAAGCCGAGTTTGCGGGCTACCGCCTCGGTGGTCGAATGCTGTTGGGTGAGAAGGTGTTTCGCTTGCTCGTAGCGGAGCAGGTCGACCTCGTGCCGCCAGGTGGTGCCGTGGTCGGCCAGCCGCCGCTGCAGCGTCCGGGCACTGACGGCCAAGCGGGCCGCGACGGCGTCGAGCGCGGGCGGACCGGCGGTGAGTTCTGCGGCGAGCGCGGAACGGAAAGCCTCCAGCGGACCGGGAATCGGGCGGGCACTGGCCAGCACGAGATCGGCATGACTGCGCAGCAGATCCGCCAACGACGGATCCGCGCGCGGCAGCGGCGCGACGGCATCGGCGGCGGTGAAGGTGATGCTGTCGGCGGGGGCATCGAATTCGATGCGGGACGTCCCGAAGGCATCGATCAGCGCGGAATGATCGCTCGGCGCCGGATGTCCGAAGGTGATGCGCTCGGGCAGCACCGGGCGCCCGAGCGCCTCGCGGGCCCGGCGCAGGTAGTAGGCGAGCACATACTCGTTGATCACCGACGCGACCTTCGGATCGCCCGCGGTGGTTCGGAAGCCGACGGTGAGCTCGTCGTCGTGCCGGAGGTCGAAGCCCTCCGCGGCCGCGGTCACCAGGCGGTGGTACGGCTGCGCCGCGCGCAGCGCGTCGGCCAGGGTGGGACCGTTGGTGACCAGGTAGTCCCAGGTGGTCAGGGTGCCCAGCGGCGCGGCGGCCACGACAGCGACCCCGGCCCCCGGTTCCGGATGCGCGTGCGCGAGCAGCTCCCACAGGCGCACCAGTGCGCGCAGCGGAATCCGGTTGAGTTCGCCCGCCAGCGCCTGCGCATCGGTGCCCTCGACCGCGGCGAGCCGCTCGGGAGCGGCACCGGCCCGCCGCGCGGATTCCAGCACCAGCCGGGTCAGATGCGTTGAGACGGTATCGGCGATCGGGTCCAGCGGTGCGGTGCCCGATCCCGATGCGCTGTCTGCCACGCCTCCACGGTAGCGACCCGGACGATTCGGGCAATCCGGGATGTGAACGAACTTACTGCAACTTATCGGAGGTGGGTGGGCTCGCGACGGTGGTCGGAGTTAGGCTCGCAGGCGTGACTTCCCACTACGATGTCGTCGTTCTCGGTGCTGGTCCCGGCGGTTACGTCGCCGCGATCCGCGCCGCTCAACTCGGCCTGCGAACAGCGATCGTCGAGCAGAAATACTGGGGCGGTGTGTGCCTGAACGTGGGCTGTATCCCGTCCAAGGCGCTGCTGCGCAATGCGGAGCTGGCGCACCTGTTCACCAAGGAAGCGAAGACGTTCGGTATCACCGGCGAGGCGAGCTTCGACTTCGGCGCGGCATTCGACCGCAGCCGCAAGGTCGCCGACGGCCGCGTCAAGGGCGTCCACTTCCTGATGAAGAAGAACAAGATCGACGAGTTCGACGGCAAGGGGACGTTCACCGGCCCGAACGCGCTGTCGGTCGCGCTCACCAAGGGCGGCGAGGAGTCGATCACCTTCGACAACGCCATCATCGCCACCGGAACCGTCACCAAGCTGCTGCCGGGCACGTCGCTGTCGGCCAATGTCGTCACCTACGAGGAGCAGATCCTCACCCGCGACCTGCCGGGCTCGATTCTGGTAGTGGGCGCGGGCGCCATCGGCATGGAGTTCGCCTACGTCCTGAAGAACTACGGCGTGGACGTGCGGATCGTGGAGTTCCTCGACCGCGCCCTGCCGAACGAGGACGCCGATGTCTCCAAGGAGATCACCAAGGCGTACAAGAAGCTCGGCATCACCATCACCACCGGTGCGTCGGTGCAGTCGATCGAGGACAACGGCACCAAGGTCACCGTCTCGATCAAGGACAACAAGACGGGCGCGGTCGAGACCGTCACCGTCGACAAGGTGCTGCAGGCCGTCGGTTTCGCGCCGCGGGTGGAGGGTTACGGCCTGGAGAACACCGGCGTGCAGCTGACCGACCGCGGTGCCATCGCCATCGACGACTACATGCGCACCAACGTGCCGCACATCTACGCCATCGGTGACGTCACCGCCAAGCTGCAGCTGGCGCACGTCGCCGAGGCGCAGGGCGTGGTCGCCGCCGAGACCATCGGCGGTGCCGAGACCATGACGCTGGGCGATTACCGCATGATGCCGCGCGCCACCTTCTGCCAGCCGCAGGTTGCGAGCTTCGGCCTCACCGAGCAGCAGGCCCGCGACGAGGGCTACGACGTGAAGGTCGCGAACTTCCCGTTCACCGCCAACGGCAAGGCCCACGGCCTCGGCGACGCCACCGGTTTCGTGAAGCTGATCTCCGACAACAAGTACGGCGAACTGCTCGGCGGCCACCTGATCGGCCCCGACGTCTCCGAACTTCTCCCGGAGCTGACCCTGGCCCAGAAGTGGGACCTCACGGTCAACGAACTCGCCCGCAACGTGCACACCCACCCCACCCTGAGCGAGGCCCTCCAGGAGGCCATCCACGGGTTGGCGGGACACATGATCAATTTCTGATCCCGGCCGAAGGCGCCCTTCGGTTTCGGACCGGAGGGCGCCTTACTCTCGGTGGTAGGCCGCCTGGGCCTCGAGGATCGTGTTCATATTGGTTTCCAGGGTGATGATCAGGGCCTCGAGGTGTTCGGCCACCTGGGCGCCGAGGTCGGTGAGGGTGTATTCGACACGGGGTGGGATGGACTGCTGGACCTCGCGGTGGATCATGCCGTCGCGTTCGAGGGTCTGCAGGGTTTGCGAGAGCATGCGCTCGCTGACGCCGTCGACGCGGCGGCGCAGGGCGCTGAAACGGTAGGGGCCCTCGCGCAGGGCGACCAGAGCGAGGACACCCCAGCGGCTCGCGACGTTCTGCAGCACCGGTCGTGAGGTGCAGTTCCGGGCGAAGACGTCGGCCTCCAGCGTCGGGTCGGAGCCGTCCGCCGCGGTGATCTGCCGGGTGGTCATGTGCTTGATGCTACTCATTCGTTTGGTAGTGCCGGAATATCTAGTACTAACTATTAGTTAGTGCCGTATATTCCGTACGCAACCAGGAGGTAGAACATGACCGTCGCCGTCACCGCAGCCAGTGGACAGCTGGGCCGTCTCGTCGTCGAGGAGCTGCTGCGCCGGGACGCCGGGCCGGTGGTCGCCGTCGTCCGTGATCCGTCGAAGGTGGCCGATCTCGCCGACCGCGGCGTCGATGTCCGGCAGGCGTCCTACGACGACGCGGAGGCGTTGGATCGCGCGCTCGCCGGGGTGGACCGGGTGCTGCTCGTCTCCGGCAACGAGTTCGGCGCGCGAGTGGACCAGCACGCCACCGTGATTCGCGCCGCCGAGCGGGCGGGGGTGCAATTGCTCGCCTACACCAGCATTCCGCGCGCCACCGAGAACTCGATGATCCTCGCGCAGGAGCATCGCGGCACCGAGGAGACGCTCGCGAAAGCCGCTGTGCCGCACGTGATTCTGCGCAACGGCTGGTACTGGGAGAACTACCTCGGCGGCGTGGCACCGGCCGTCGAGAGCGGTGTGCTGTACGGCGCGGCCGGTGCCGGTCGGGTGGCGGGCGCGGCGCGGGCCGACTACGCGGAGGCGGCCGCCGTCGTGCTCGGCACCGAGGGGCATGCGGGCCGGGTCTACGAGCTGGGTGGGGATGAGCGGCTGACGTATGCCGATCTGGCGCAGGTGATTTCGGAGGTGTCCGGGAAGCCGGTGCGGTATCAGGATCTCGCGCGGGACGATTACGCCGCGGCGTTGGAGAAGTCGGGTCTGCCCGGCGATTACGCGAGGGTGCTGGCCGACGCCGACACCGGGATTCGGGCCGGAATGCTCGACGTGACCAGCGGTGACCTGCAGAAGCTGCTAGGGCGTCCCTCGACACCCGCCGCCGAGGTGTTCCGAGCAGACCCGCAGGCATAGTGCCCTAATCGGTCACCCACTGGACGAGCTGGATGACGATGCCGTTGGGGTCGAGGGTTTGGAAGTAGCGCTCGCCCCACGGCTCGGTCTCGAGCGGTGTCACGATCGGGACGCCTTCGCGCCGGACGCGCTGGTACTCGGCCTCGATGTCGTCGACGACGAAGGCCACCAGCGTGCCCTGGCCCGCGCTCCCGGCGATGCGTTCCGGCTTGAAGGTCGGCAACCCGGTGCGCAGGTAGATGATGTTGAACCCGGCGTCGGGGCGCCCCAGCGAGACGAAGCCGTCGGCGGACATCTGCACCTCGAAGCCGAAGTGCTCGGTGAGGAATTTCGCCGACGCCTCCGGGTCGGGCACGTTCAAGGAGAGGGCGGATGCGGTGATGTTCATGGAACCTCCTCGAATAACTCTATACTTAGTACGCTGTACTTTGTAGAGAAATTTCCGGAGCGGCGCATCGTGACCATGATCACGCCGATACGATCGGGCCGGAGGTGCGTGCAGAGTGGACGATCGGGACGGATCCGCACGCGGCGAGAAGGAACGCCGCGGGCAGGGGCGCGGGAGAGTTGCCGCGGAACGGGCACCCGGCGGGCGGCGCGAACGCAGCGGCGGGGGCGACCCGGCGCGCACGCTGGAACTGCTGTGGCGCGAGCCCGCCCGGACGTCGGGGCGCGGCCCGAAGCAGCGCAGCAGTGTGGACGAGGTGGTCGCGGCGGCGGTGGAGATCGCCGATACCGAAGGGCTCGAGGCGCTGACGATGCGGGCGGTGGCGGCCCGGCTGGGCCTGACGCCGATGGCCACCTACACCTATGTGCCGGGCAAGGCCGAGCTGCTGGATCTGATGCTCGATGCGGTCTACCGGGAGATGAATCGCGCGGAGCTCACCGGATTGCCTTGGCGGGAAAGGGTTTCCACGGTGGCCGCGGAGAACCGCGAGCTGCTGGCCCGCCATCCCTGGGTCGCCTACGTCCCCACCACCCGCCCGCCGCTGGGGCCGGGCCTGGCCGCCAAGTACGACCACGAACTGCGCGCCTTCGACGGTCTCGGACTCGACGATGTCGAGATGGATGCCGCCCTCACCCTGCTGCTCGGCTTCGTCACCTCGGTGGCCCGCATCGCCATCGACACCGCGCGCGCGGCGACCGACAGCGGCATGTCCGACCGCGAGTGGTGGGAACGCACGGCCCCGGTCCTCGAGCGCGTCTTCGACCCCGAACGCTATCCCCTCGCCGCCCGCATCGGCTCCGCCGCCGGTCGGGCGCACGACAGCGCGTACTCCGCCGACCACGCCTGGGAGTTCGGTCTGGCCCGCGTGCTCGACGGCCTGGCCGGGCTCATCGAGAAGCCCACCCGCTGAACGAGTTTCAGGAGACGAGGGGGCGGACCTCGGCGGCGGCGAAGCGGACGAACTCGACCGGGTCGGCGTCGGCGGTGGGCTGCAGGATGACGGTATCGGCACCGGCGTCGGCGAGCCGGGCCACGGCGCCTGCCACCGCCCGGGCATCGCCCGCGACGCCGACGCCGTCTTCGTCGGTCGCTCCGATTCCGTCGATGGATTCACGGCCCGTGCGAACCATGTCGGTGCGGAGGCGCTCCAGGGCGTCGGGACCCGTCGCCGTCGACAGATTGGCCAGCACGCGTCCGGCGCCGGGACGGCTCGCCGCCGCCCGGCCCTCCCGTAATAGCGTGATCGCCCGGCGCAGCGCGGCGGCGGAGGTGCCCGAGGTGAGAATCGCCCCGTCGGCGATCTCGCCGACCAGGCGCAGGGTGCGGGGACCCGTTGCGGCGGAGATGATGTCGGGCGCTTGCGCCGGGGGCCAATCGAGCGCGACGTCCGCGAGCCGGACGTAGCGGCCCTCGACGGTGAGCCGCTCACCCGCGAGCAGCCCGCGCAGGGCGTCGACATACTCGCGCAGCAGCGTGACCGGGGACTCGACACGCGCGCCGATCTGCCCCATCCAGTCCTGCACGCCGTGCCCGACGCACCACACGGCTCGCCCCGGGAAGAGTCGTTCCAGCGTGGCGATCTCCATGGCGGTGGCGGCCACATTGCGCAGCGGTACCGGCAGCACGCCGATCCCGACGCGCAGCCGCTCGGTGCTCGCGAGGGCCGTGGCGACCGAGGAGATCCCGCCCCCGAAGAAGCAGTCCTCCCACAACCAAAGCTCCTCTAGCCCCGAGTGTTCGGCGGCATGGGCGACCTCCCGCAACCGCTCCGGAGGAATCTGCGGAAGACACACGGCGCCGAGGATCGTCATACGACGATGGTTACCAGACCCCACCGACAACCGAGGTGTCAGTGGTCGGTCTGTACGCGCAGGGTGGTGATGGTGCTGGCCAGGCCCTCGTACTGGTTGACCAGCAGCACGATCTCGATGAGGCGACGCTCGTCGTAGTGGTCGGCGAGGGCCGACCAGGCGTCGTCGTCGATGGTGCGGGTCTGCACCAGTTGGTCGACCGCGGCCAGCAGGGCCCGCTCCTTCGCGCTCCATCCAGGGGCCTGCGGGCCGAGGCGCAGGCGGTCCAGGATCTCGCGGGTGACGCCCGCCCGCCTACCCAGGCGAATGTGATGGTCTGTCTCGTAGTCGCATTGGCGCAGATGCGCCACTCGCAG
Source organism: Nocardia wallacei (assembly GCF_029869545.1). Classification (GTDB taxonomy): domain Bacteria; phylum Actinomycetota; class Actinomycetes; order Mycobacteriales; family Mycobacteriaceae; genus Nocardia; species Nocardia wallacei_A. The sequence goes on from NZ_JARWQD010000239.1 coordinate 16,294, forward strand.
GATCACCAGCTCGGTCTCGTAGCGCGGCAGTTTGCCGCCCGGCATCAACCGTCCGGAGTAGTGCAGCCAGCCGCGGAACAGCCCGCCGGTGCGGCCGAGGGTGCTGAACAGATGCGCGTCGGGCGTACCCGCCGCGCGCGAAAGTACCTGCCAGACAACCCAGTTGACGGGCCCGAGTTCACGCAGGCGGCCCGGTTCGATGCGTGGCTTCGTCGACACCATGCCCCACGCTAACAGCCTGGTCCTCCGATTGCGAACAGCGATGTTCATCGAGTGTGCCGCGGTCACCGATGCGCGGCCAGCACCGCCGCGAGGCCCGCTCGCAGATCCTCGACGAAATACTCGGGCACCTCGAGCGAGGGGAAATGTCCCCCGGTTTCGGGCGAGTTCCAACGGACGATCCGCCGGTACCGCTCCCGTGCCCACGGGCGCGGAGTCTTCTCGGTGTCGCGGGGGTACATGGTGAGTGCGGCCGGGACATCGACCCGGAGTTCGGGGTCGAGCGAGTTGTGGCTTTCGTAGTAGATCCGGGCCGCCGAGGCGCCGGTCCGCGTCAGCCAGTACAGGGTGACGTCGTCGAGCACGCGGTCGATGGAAATCCTTTCGAACGGACTGTCCTCGGTGTCCGACCACTCGGCGAATTTGTCGAGAATCCAGGCCAGCAGCCCGACCGGCGAGTCGACGAGCGAGTAGCCGATGGTCTGCGGCCGGGTCGCCTGCTGCTTCGCGTACGCGGCGCGGTGCCGCCGCCCGGTGCCGTGCCAGAAGTCGTGGGTCTCCCGGACCCACGTGCGCTCGTCCTCGGTCAGCCCGTCCGTCGACATGCCGGGCGGTGCCTCCGCGAACGTGGTGTGGATGCCGAGCACGTGCCCCGGGAACCTACCGGCGAGAACCGTGGTGATATTGCCTCCCCAATCGCCACCGTGGGCCGCGAACGTGCGGTAGCCGAGCCTGTCCATCAGCTCCACCCATGCGGCCGCGACCTTTTCGGTTCCCCAGCCGGTGGTGGCCGGTTTGTCGCTGTAACCGAAGCCCGGTAGCGACGGGACCACGACGTGGAACGCGGGCGCGTCGGCGTCGTTCGGATCCGCCAATGCGTCTACGACGTCGATGAACCGGACGATGCTGTCGGGCCAGCCGTGCGTCAGGAGCAGCGGGGTGGCGTCCGCGCGGGGGGATCGGCGATGCAGGAAGTGGATTCCCAGGCCGTCGATGGTCGTGCGGAACTGGCCGATCCGGTCGAGGCGCTTTTCGAACGCCCGCCAGTCGTACCCGGAGCGCCAGTAGTGCACGACATCGATGAGATCGGCGAGGGGGACGCCCTGGTCCCAGCGGCCACGACCGGGCGCGGCGCCGGAGACCGTCTCGGGTTCCGGCAGTCGCGCCGCGGCCAATCGCGCGCGCAGATCGTCGAGTTCGGCGTCGGTCGCGTGGGCTTCGAATGCGTGGACGTCGCTGGACATGAGAACTCCTGGTCGGCGTGGAAGCGGCTCGCACGTCTCGTGAACCGGCTAAGACGGTTCTAACACGGTGCGACGCCCTACTGCAACCGGCTATGGTGGTTCTATGAGTGCTCGGTTCCCCGACTTCCGTCTCGGCAACGTGCTGGCGACCAGCTTCACGGGGACCCTGTCGGAGCGGCACGGCACTCCGGTGGAGCGCATTCCCACGCCGCGGCGATTCGTCGACTGGCTGGCGGTGTACGGCCTCGCCGTGGACTTCTGCACCACCGCCCAGCTCGAACTCGCTCGCGAACTGAGGGAGGCGATTCACGCCGCCGCGACGGCGGCCGCCACCCACGACGCCCTCCCCGCGGCGGCGGTCCGAATCATCAACGACCGCAGCATGCAAGGCCGGGCCGTGGCGGTGCTGACGCCCGATGGCAACAGGCAGTGGCGGCTCGGCTCGGCTACGGGCGTAGCGGATGCCCTGGGCGTGATCGCCGCCGACGCGATCGGCATCATCGCGGGCGAACGGGACGGGAAACTGGCCCTGTGCGCATCGCCGACCTGCCGGGCCGCCTTCTTCGACACCAGCCGGAGCCGCACGCGCAGATGGTGCGATATGAATACGTGCGGGAACCGCGAGAAGAAGGCGCGCTTCCACCGGCGCAAGGAATCCGATTCGGCGCGGTAATGCGAAAGCTATTGCCCGGCAAGCATTTTGAGTACGAGCGGGCGCGAGATCGTCCCGGCCACCCGCCGTGCGAGTTCGTTGGCGCTCGCCCCGTCCCCGTGGGCGGCGCGTAGCGCGTCGGCGAGTTCGGCGCGCGCGGCCTCGGCCTCCGCCTGGGCGGCGCGCAGGCGCTCGGCGGCCCGGTCGACGGCGTCGCCGGATACCGGCTCGCTGGTGGTCAATGGGTTGACCGCTGCGGGCTCCCGGCGCATGGCGGCGCGGGCGAATTCCTGCAGGAACTCCTGCGTCGCCACCGAATCCTCGGCCGCGGGGCCGAGGAGCAGCCGGGTGGTCTGCGGCACCGCGTGGGTCCAGGCGGCCAGTCCGCACAGCGCCAGCAGCACCCGCCCCGCGACTCGCTCGTCGACGCCGAACTGCTCCTGGGCGCGGGCGAATTTGCGCGCGTACAGCTCGTCGCGGCGGCCGTCGACATCGTGGGCGTCGGCGCCGCGGTGCAGTGCCTCCCACAGCAGCAGCCGCAGCAGCTGGGGATTGTCGCGGTGGTAGCGGAACAGTTTGCCCACGTAGTCGCCGGGTTCGGTGTCGGCCAGGGGCTGCACGACATCGGTGAATTCGTCCAGTGACTCGATGAGGATGACGTCGAACAGCTTGTCCTTGCTGCCGAACAGGCCGTAGATGCGTTCCTTGTTGACCCCGGCCGCCTCGGCGATGCGGTCGACGCGGGCGCCGGCGAGGCCGTACTCGGCGAATTCGTCGCGGGCGGCGCGCAACAGTGCCTGCCGGGTCGCATCGCTGCGTTTGGTCGGAGCGCTCATGGGTGTGACCTTACCAGCAGTCAACCAACTATTCGGTTGACTTTGCCGTCGACCCGGCTTACCGTCGTCCGCATGGCAACAACCACGGTCCCGAATCAGGCCGCCGCCCAGGTCGTCCGGCGCTCCCCGGAGGCCTCACCCCGTGCGCACACGGGCCGCACCCTCCCGATCTTCGTCCTGTCCGCGCTGCTCGCCACGGGCCAGATGTACGTTCCGATCCCGCTTTTCACGGCCATGCAGGCGGATTGGCAGGTGGGCGCGAGCGTGATGACCTGGATCATCAGCGCCTTCGCCTTCGGCTACGCCGGTGGGTTCGTCCTGTTCGGCCCGCTGTCGGACCGCTTCGGACACCGCCGCGTGCTGGTGACCGGCATGGTGGCCGCCGCGGTGGTCACGCTGTTGACCGGTCTGGCATTCAGCGTGCCGATCGAGATCGGCCTTCGGATAATCCAGGGCCTGATCGTCGGCTCGATCCCCCCGGCCATCATGGCCTACGTCGGTACCCGGATCGCGCCCGCGCACCGGGCCGTGGCGACCATGTCGGTGTCGACCTCGTTCCTCGCCGCGACCGTGGTCGCCCAGATCGCCGCGCAGACCATGGTGGCGTCGTTCCCGTGGCGGACGGTGTTCGTCGTGTCGGCCGTCGCGTTCGCCGTGCTGGCGGTGCTGCTGCGGACGGTGATGCTCGCCGACACGCCCGCGGGCGCGGATCGGCCACTGCTGCACAGTTATTCGGCGATTCCCGCGGTGCTGCGGATCCGGCCGCTGCTGCCGATGCTGGTGGCCGGTGCGCTGGCCATGGCCGTCATGGTCGGGATCTACACCGGAATCGAACTCACGGGCCTGGTGCACGGTTCGGGGGAACTGCTGACGCTGCGCGCCGGGGCGCTCCCGGTGATGGCGCTGCTGCCGGTGCTGGCGGTCCCGCTGGCGCGGCTGTCCAAACCCGGCCAGATCGTGCTCGGTGTGCTGATCGCCGCGACCGCGATGGTGCTCGCCGCCTTCGCGGGCAGCCACCTCGCCCTCCTGACGGTGCTGCTCGCCGTGCTGGTGGGCGGGCTCGGCACGATCGCCCCCGCGGTCCTGCAGAGTGCCGGTGAACTCGGCGGCGAGGCCCGCGCCGCCGCCATGTCGGTCGCCATGTTCAGCTTCTACGTGGGCGCCACCGTCGGCCCGCTGGTAGCGGCCGCCGCTGCGCCCCACGGGTTTTCGATGCTCGCGTGGTCACTGGCGGCCATGCTGCTCGCGGCCTTCGCCCTGACCCTGATCGGCATGCGCCTGCAGCGGGCGGCCGGGTAGATCGGGTAGGACCGGTTACCTTCGCAGAGCTTTCGGTTTGCGAAGGATCAGCACGACACCGGCGACCAGGAGCAGTAGGCCCCCGCCGGTCGCGGCGAGGCCGATGGTGAACTCCGAAGTCTCCAGCGGCGCCCGGCGGGTCTTGGCGGTGCCCGACGGCTCGGCGAAATGCTCGAGTTCGCCCGTGTAAGGCTTTGCCGCGGTGTCGATCTCGGGCGGGTGCGCGGCGGCGCGGACTGCCTGCGCCGCATTGATCTGCCCGGCCCCGACGAGGGCGTCGTGCCCGCCCGCCGGATGATTCGCGGTCCGGATCAGGATCGCGCGGGTCTGCGCCGGTGTCAGGTCGGGGTTGGTGGCCAGCATCAGCGCGACGACGCCCGAGGCCAGGGCCGTGGCCGGTGAGGTGCCGTCCGACGGCCGGTAGCCACCGTTCTTGTCGGCACTGATGATGCCGACACCGGGGGAGGCGATCGTGTTGTGCGTGCGCACGGTGCTGAATTCGGCGCGCGCGCCGCCCGGTTGCGTCGCGGCGACCGAGATGACGTTCGCGTAGCCCGCCGGGAAGTTGCCGTCGTTGGTCTCGTCGCTGCCGCCGCTGTTACCGGCGGCGGCGAGCAGCGTGACACCCTTGTTCACCGCGCGGCCGACGGCCGCCACCTCCGAGCCGTTCAGCTCGGAGAACATGCCGCCGCCGAGGGACATCGAGATCACGTCGGCGCCGTTGTCGACCGCGAAGTCGATGCCGTGGGCCAAGGGGGAGACGCCGTCCTTGGTGCGTTCGGGCGTCGCGTCCTGGTCGCGGCGGTCGTCGGTGACCCGCGCGGTGATGATCCGTGCCTTCGGCGCGACCTTCAGCACATCGGACACCATTGCGGTGCCGTGGATTCCGTAGCGGGCGTCGCCCGGCTTCAGTCCGTCCGAGTCGTAGAAGTCGGGACCGATCTTGTCGACGCGGCCTCGCAGGGCGGGATGGTCCTGATTGATGCCGGAGTCCAGGACCGCCACGGTCACGCCGTCGCCCTGGGTGGTCCGGTGCGCGGCGGGCAGGCCGAGGGCCTCGGACTCCCAGCTGGCCGGGGCGTCCTCGGCGACGGCCGCCGGGGCGGTGAGAGCGAGCGCCCCCAGCAATCCGGCCAGCACGGTGGCGGTCGCGCCGCCGCGGCGGGTGCGTGATGTCATCGCAGACCTCCGTCCCGCAGCCGGGGCAGATGGCCGACGAAGAGTCCGACCAGGTCCTCGGCATTGGCGTCCCAGGACTCGTAGTCGGTGTCCTGGCCGCCCAGCTCACCCCACTGCTCGGGCAGTCGTCCCGCGACGTGACCGTCCACCGAGCCGATGGTGGCGCCGACGGCGTACGGGAGGTTCGCGCCGGGCACCGCACGCAGGTAGGAGCCGTTGCGCACCTCCCATCCGGCCGCGAGGGTGCCGGGCACGGCGTACGGCGCGACGGCGCCCTCGACCTCCCGGTTGTCCTGAAAGAACTTGTGCACCCGTTCCTTCGGGCCGCTGTCCGGTCGGCCTTCGGGCAGCACGACCAGCGCGACGGTCGCGACCATATTGCCGGTGGTGTCCACGTAGGTGGCCCGCAGCACCGCCTCGCAACCGTTGTCCTGCGCCGCCGCCAGCGTGTTTCGGGTCAGGCCCCGGTCGCATCCGGTCTCCGGTGAGATCCCCACCCGATTCCAGATCGCACTGCCGGGTTCGTACAGCCCGCCGTCGTAGCCGGTGCGCCCGCCCAGGGAGATCGGGAACACCTTGTCGACCGGCTCGTCCCGCCACAGATTCTCGCCGTAGGCCAGGTTCGGCAGCACCTGCCGGTGATTGCTGTAGGCGTTCCCGGCGACCGCGCCACCGCCCAGCAAGGCCAGGGTGCCGACGACCGCGAGCAATCCGCCGAGCACCTTGCGCCCCGCGCCCCCGCCCCCAGGGACCTGGTGCTGCGGGAGCGGCTGATTCGGGGGTGTTCGGTTCGGTGGGGCCTGTGGGTGCCGGGGCGGCTGATTCGGGGGTGTTCGGTTCAGCAGGACCTGCGGCGGTCGAGGCCGCTGATTCGGGGGGATCTGGTTCGGCGGGAGGCCCGGCCCGGCGGGCGGTCCGGCTGGCACCGGCGGCATCTGACGGCCGTACGGCCGTGCGCCACCCGGCCCGGCGGGCGGCGGGTACGACATGTGCTTTTCTTCTCTCTCCGTCGCGCCGGACGGCGATGCCGTCCGGATCGGCTGCCGACCGTATTCGCGGTATGTTCGTGGCCGCGTGTTCTGGTGCGCACGGACAGTGTCCGGATGCGCAGAACCGGCCGAATCTGCCCGGAGTCGATGTCAATCCCGCAGGGCCTGACCGAGTTTGGTGAACTCGAGGGCCTTGCGGGCGCGGGTCAGCACGTTGGTGCGGGAGCGCAGGATGTGGCCGTGCAGGGTGTCGAGCGCGCGGTCCAGGTCGCCGGTGAGGAGGTATTCGGCGATGGCGATGTGGTCGGCGGTCATGGTCGCTATCCGCTCCGGCGTCGGCATGTCCAGCGAGCGGATCGGGCGGATCTTGGCTTGCACGCTGATCAGGGCGTCGGCCAGGGCCGCATTGCCCGCCGCCGTCAGCACGGCGGTGTGGAACTGCTCGTCCGCGGCGATGAGACCGGCGTCCGCGTCCGGCGGGTTGTCGCGCAGCCGGCGCCAGCGGTCGAGCTCCCGGCGGATCGCCAGCTGATCGTGTGCCGCCGTACTCGATCCGGCCGAACGGGCCGCCTCCGGCAGGGGCGTGGTGACGAACCGGACGCGCTGAATTCCCCGCGCCTCCAGAATGATTCGCAACTCGTACAGATCGCCGAGCTCGTCCAGTCGGGGCCGGTACGGATACAGGCCGTCGTCGTGGCGCTCCACCAGGCCGTCGGCGAGCAGGCGGGCCAGGGCCTCCCGGACGGGAGTCCGTGATACCCCGTACGTCTCGGCGAGGCGTTCCTCGCCCAGGCGCACGGTGGGATCGACCGCGCCCGCCGCCAGATCCCGGCACAGCGCGCGATAGACCCGCTCTCCCAACGAGATACGCCCCCTGCGCGTCATCTCGTGCGCCCGGTCAGATGGCCATCGCCGCGCGCACGGAGGTCTCCGCGCCCGCACCGCCCGCCCCCGAGGAGGCGATCCGGCCGGACTGCAGCACGTAGTAGCGTCCGGCGGCCTGCAGCGCGAAGCCGATGTGCTGCTCCACCAGCAGCACGCTCAACCCGCCGCGGCGCGTGAGTTCCATGATGGTGCGCTCGATTTCGGCCACCACCGACGGCTGAATGCCCTCGGTGGGCTCGTCGAGGATCAGCAACCTCGGCTCCGTGATCAGGGCCCGGGCGATGGCCAATTGCTGACGTTGCCCCCCGGACAGCAGCCCGGCCTTGCGGTCGAGCAGGTCGCGCAGCGCCGGAAACAGCTGCAGCGCCTCCTCGATCAGCGCCTTGCCGCGCTTGCGGCCGTCGGCCACCACCTGCAGATTCTCCGTGGTGGTCAGCTGCGGGAAACACTGCTGTCCCTGCGGAACATAGGCCATCCCGCGCCGCACCCGCCGCGACGGCGACAGCTTGGTGATCGTCTCGCCCTCGAAGCGGATCTGCCCCGACCGCACCGGCAGCAGCCCGACGGCGGCCCGCAGCAGCGTCGTCTTCCCGGCGCCGTTGTGACCCATGACCGCGGCGACACCATCGTCCGGAACGGTCAGCGTCACCCCGCGCACCACCTCGGTGCGATCGTAACCGGCATGGATGTCAACGAGTTCCAGCATCGGCAGCCTCCTCGGCATAGGTTTCGACGGCGGCCGCGGTGCCCAGGTAGACCTCCTGCACCTTCGGGTCGGCCTGCACCTGCTCGACCGTGCCCTCGCTGAGCACTCGCCCACCGGCCAGCACGGTCACGGAGGTCGCGAACGCCCGCATGAAATCCATATCGTGCTCGACGACGATGACGACTCGATCGGAACCGATGCGCCGCAGCAGGTTTCCCGTCTCCTCGCGCTCCTCTGCACTCATACCGGCCACCGGCTCGTCCAGCAGCAGCACCGACGCGTTCTGCACCAGCAGCATGCCGATCTCGAGCCACTGCTTCTGCCCGTGTGCGAGCACTCCGGCCGGTTTGTCCCGCAGATCCTGCAAACCCGTTGTCTCCAGGGCTGATTCGATGACGGGCACCACGTCCCGGCGCCGCCGCAGCAGGGTGAGCGGTGAGCGTCCGGAGCCCGCGGCGATATCGAGATTCTGCAAAACCGTGAGCTGCTGGAACACGCTGGCCGTCTGAAAGGTTCGGCCCACCCCGAGCCGTGCGATCCGGTGCACCTTGCGGCGCAACAACTCCACGCCCGATTTCTGTGCCGACCCGGTCGCGGGGACCAGGCCGGTGATGGCATCGATGAGGGTGGTCTTGCCCGCCCCGTTGGGACCGATCAGGAATCGCAGATCACCTTGCAGCACGGTGAGATCCACATCGGACACCGCCTTGAACCCGTCGAAATCGACCGAAAGCCCGCGGATTTCGAGGTACTCACTGTCCATGCCACCGGTACCGCCGAACCGGGGCCCGGTGGCCACGTCGCCTTTCGGGTCGGTCATCGCGCCTCGACCTTCCGTTCCGTCCCGGCATTTTCCGTTTCGGGCGGGTCCGCCGCGGCTTGCGGAGCCGCCGGTCGCCGAAACCGGTCGGCGAATCCCCTTGCCAGCGGCCACAACCCGGCCAGTCCGGCCGGAACGAATCCGACCACCACGATGAACAGCACGCCCTGCAGGTAGGTCCACCCGGACGGGAAATGCTCGGAGAGGCTGGTCTGCGCCCACGCCACCCCGATCGCGCCGAGCACCGGCCCCAGCAGCGTGGTCCGCCCGCCGATCGCCACGCCGATCAAGAACACGATCGAGGGCACCACACCGATATCGGCCGGGGAGATGATGCCGACGATCGGCGTGAACAGCGCGCCCGCGATGCCCGCGAAGAAGGCCGCCACCACATACGCGACGATCTTGATATTGGCGGGATCGTAGCCGAGGAAGCGCACCCGCTCCTCCTGGTCGCGCACGGCCACCAGCAACTCCCCGTAGCGGCTGTGCATCAGCTGCCGCGCCACGGCGACGACCAGCAGCAGCGCGGCGGCCGCGAGGAAGAACAGCATCCGCCGGTTCACCGGATCGTCGAGCCGGAAGCCGAAGAAGGCGCGGAAGTCGCTGAGCCCCGTGAAGCCGCCGATGGTCTGCTGCCCGGTGAGCAGGATGGCCAGCGCGGCGGTCAGTGCCTGGGACAGGATCGCGAAGTACGCCCCCTTGACCCGTCGCTTGAAGACCCCGAAGCCGAGCAGCGCGGCGAGCAGGGCGGGCAGCACCAGCACCGCCAGGATCGCCACCGGTGCCGATGCGAAAGGCACCCAGTACGAGGGCAATTCGGAGATCCCGGCGATCTGCATGAACTCCGGAACGTCCTGCCTCAGCCGCGCCGCATCGGCCAGCTGCATATGCATGGCCATGATGTAGGCGCCGATCCCGAAGAACACGCCCTGGCCGAGGGTGAGCATTCCGCCTCGCCCCCAGGCCAATCCGATGCCGACCGCCACGATCGCGAAGCACAGGAACTTCGCCAGCAGGCCGAGCCGGAAGTCGCTCAGGACGGCGGGCGCCACCGCGAACAACGCCACCGCGGCGAGCCCGAAGCCGCCGAGCGTGCGCAAGTGCCCTCTCGTGCCGTGCGGGATTCCCCCCGTGCGCGGGTCCCGATCGCTCATGCCAGGCTCCTCGTCCGAACGGTGAACAGACCCTGCGGCCGCACCTGCAGGAACACCACGATCAGCACGAACAGGATCACCTTCGCCACGGAGGCGGTGGTGGAGTACTCGATGAACGAATTCAGCAGCCCCAGCGCGAAAGCCGCGAGCACGGTGCCCTTGATCTGACCGAGCCCGCCGATCACGACGACCAGGAACGCGTCGACGAGATAGCTCTGCCCGATGGTCGGACTGGTCGATCCGATCAGCGTGAGCGCGACGCCCGCCACGGCGGCCAGTCCCGATCCGATGAAGAACGTGCCGACATCGGTCGAACGGCTGGATACGCCGCTGGTTTCGGCGAGGTCGCGGTTTTGCACGACGGCCCGGATGCGCCGCCCGAGCGGTGTCGCCTTCAGCGCGGCGGCCAGCGCGACCACCGCGACGACGGCGAGCACCAGGATGAAGATGCGGGTCTTGGGCACGACCGACCCGGCGAGGGTGAGGCCGCCGGACAGCCAGTCGGGGGCGACCACGTTCTTGGCCGGTGCGCCGAAGATGTTGCGCGCCAACTGCTGCAGGACGAGCCCGACCCCGAAGGTCACCAGCAGCGTGTCCAGCGGCCGCTCGTACATCCAGCGGATCAGGCCCATCTCCAGGGCGGCGCCGAGCAGCCCGCCGACCAGGAATCCGGCGAACAGCGACACCACCAGCGCCACGCCGGTGGCGTGCACGACCTGCTGCACCACGAAGGTCGTGTAGCAGCCCGCCATGATGAATTCGCCGTGCGCCATGTTGATCACGCCCATCTGACCGAAGGTCAACGACAGGCCCAGCGCCGCCAGCAGCAGAATGGATCCCAGGCTCAGGCCGGTGAACAGCTGGCCGATCGCCACTTCCATAGGGATTACCTCGATTTCGCTCGATCGACCGGTGTGGTCCCGTCCGCCCGATACCCGGACGAGACCACACCGCCCCTCATCGATGGCCGTCTGCTACTTCAGGCCCTTGGCCCACTCGTAGGACTTCAGATACGGGTCCGGCGCAATCGGCTTGCCGGAATCCCACACCGTGTAGATCAGGCCATCCGGGTGGATCTCGCCGATCCGCGCCGTCTTGGTGATGTGGTGGTTGGATCCGTCCACGGTCACGGTGCCCTCGGGCGCGTCGAAGCTGACACCGTCGGCGGCGTTCTGAATATCGGCCACCGCGAACGATTTCGCCTTCTCCACCATGTTCTTCCACAGGAACACCGAGGTGTAGGCGGCCTCCATCGGATCGGAGGTGGGCTTGTCGGCGCCGAAGACGGACTTGTAGGCGGAGACGAACGCCTTGTTCTGCGGGCTGTCGACGGTCTGGTAGTAGTTCCACGCGGTCAGCTGACCGGCGATGTTCTGTGGGCCGATGCCGGTGACCTCCTCCTCGGCGATCGACACCGAAACCACCGGCATATCGGCGGCTTTCAGGCCCGCGTTGGCGTACTCGCGGAAGAAGGCGACGTTGGAGTCGCCGTTGAGGGTGTTGAATACCGCCCCCGCCTTGGAATTTCGCACCTTGTTGACGATTGTGGAGAAATCGGTGGAGCCCAGCGGCGCGTAGTCCTCACCCTTGATCTCGATCCCGTTCGCCGCCGCGTAGGCCTTGATCTCACGGTTGGCGGTCTGCGGGAACACATAGTCGCTGCCGACCAGATACAGCGACGTGACGCCCTTCTGCTTCAGATAGTCCAGCGCGGGCAGGATCTGCTGATTGGTGGTGGCGCCGGTGTAGAAGATGTTCTTGCTGTCCTCCAGGCCCTCGTACTGCACCGGGTAGAACAGCAGCGAGTTCAGCGACTCGAACTTGGGCTTCATCGCCTTGCGACTGGCCGAGGTCCAGCCACCGAAAACCGCTGCGACACAGTCGGAGCTGATCAGTTTCTCGGCCTTCTCGGCGAAGGTCTTCGGGTCCGACGCGCCGTCCTCGGGCACGATCTGAATCCGTTTGCCCAGCACCCCGCCGGCGGCGTTGACCTGGTCGACCGCCAGCTTGGTGGAGTTGGCGACGGTGACCTCGCTGATGGCCATGGTGCCGGTCAGCGAGTGCAGCGACCCGATCTTGATGGTGTCGGTCGAGGTGTCGACACAGGATGCCGCGGCCGAGCCGGTTTCGGCGTCGTCGCGGGCGCCGCAGGCGGTCAGCAGCAGCGCCGACAGTGCGACGGCGGTCGGTGCGGCGACGACCTTGCGCAGGCGGCGGGCGTGGTCGCGACGAGCGTCACGAGAATCTGACATGGGCGGAACCCTTCTCACTCGCGGGACAGCGGCGTTGTATACAGCGGCTGTATCCGTGCGCCGAAGAGTAGGTGGGAAGTGTTGCGCCCGAATATTTTCCGGTGACGAGCATGTTGCATACGTTTCGGAAATGTGAACTTTGTCCGATTCAAGATCGCGCTGTCATTTCCGGCATGCTTTCGGCCGGAATCCACAGGTGAGTTACCGCAACACGTACGGCGAGATGGAACTGCGGTGCTCGCTGATGTCGAGGGATTTGCCAAGCGGCGGAAAGGCCCGCTGCGGGCAGTTGGTCCGTTCGCAGACGCGGCAGCCCGCGCCGATCGGAGTGGCCTTGGGGTCGTTGAGATCCAGCCCGTCGGCATAGACGACCCGGCCCGCGTGCCGCAGTTCGCAGCCGAGCCCGATGGCGAAGGTCTTGCTGGGCTCGCCGTAGCGGGTGGCGCGCCGCTCCACGGTGCGGGCGATCCACAGATACTTGCGGCCGTCGGGCATCTGGGCGATCTGGGTCATGATCCGCCCCGGATAGGCGAAGGTCTCGTACACATTCCACAGCGGGCAGGTGCCGCCGCTGGAGGAGAAGTGAAAACCGGTGGCGGACTGCCGTTTCGACATGTTCCCGGCGCGGTCGACGCGCACGAACGAGAACGGCACACCGCGCAGCTTCGGGCGCTGCAGTGTCGAGAGCCGGTGGCAGATGGTCTCGTAACTCTGCGTGAAGAAGGCCGACAGCCGCTCGATGTCGTACCGGAAGTTCTCGGCGACCTCGTGGAAATACGAATAGGGCAGCACCAGGGCGGCGGCGAAGTAGTTGGCCAGCCCCAGCTGCGCGAGCGTGCGCGAGTCGTCGGAGGCGAAATTGCCCTCCTCGACCAGCTTTTCGATCAGTTCGCCGCATTCGAGATACCCCAGCTCGGCGGCGAGCTTGAACACCCGCTGCCCGCCCGAGAGGTGCGGGGCGATCTCGAGCCGCCGGGCCTCGGTGTCGAAGCGGTGCAGCACGCCCTCGCCCAGATCGATGCGCTCGACGATCTGCACACCGTGCGCGGTGGTGAGGCGGCGGGCGATCTCGCGCTTGAGATCGCCGCCGTGGAAGCGCATCCGGGTGGCGAGTTCCTCTGCGGCGGTATCCAATTCGTGAATATAGTTCTGCCGCTGATAGAAGAAGTCGCGCACCTCCTCGTGCGGGCGGGAGATGGACCCGGACCCGCTGCCGTCGGCGAAGCGGTCCTCGGTGGCGGCGGCCAGCTGGGCGGTGGTATTGCGGAAGCGCCGGTGCATGTTCACCATCGCGCGGGCCAGACTCGGATGCGCCGAGACCATTTCGGCGATCTCCTGGGCGTCGGCCTCGATGCCGAGCTCCTGGTCCATCACCACTTCCTGCAATTCGGCGATGAGCCGGGTGTCGTCCTGGGAGGAGAAGAAGCCGGCGTCGACGCCGAACACCTCGCTGATGCGCAGCAGCACCGGTACGGTGAGCGGACGCACGTCGTGTTCGATCTGGTTGAGGTAGCTCGCCGAGATCTCCAGCTTCTTGGCGAGCGAGACCTGGCTCAGCCCTCGTTCGGTGCGCAGCTGACGAAGGCGCGCGCCGACGTAAGTCTTGGCCATATGTCCAGTTTATGGGCGGTTTCGCAGGTCTGCAAACATCCGATTAACAGAACGCGCGAGCGATGTGTCACACCCGCGCGCTACCGTCGAGTCCGTGCTGTTGACGCAAGTCGTCGCGGCGTCGCAGGCCGTGCGGGCGACGTCGTCGCGCAAGACCAAGATCGCGACCCTGGCCGGTCTGCTGGGGCAGGCCGGGCCGGAGGAGCTCGCGCCGGTCGTGGCCTGGATCTCGGGGGATCTGCTGCAGGGCCGGATCGGCACGGGTTGGCGCACGCTGGTGGCCATCGATGTCGACCCCGCGCCGGAGCCGAACCTGACGGTGGCGGCCGTCGACGAGGCGCTGAGCGAGCTGGCCCGCACCGCCGGTTCGGGCTCGGCCGCCCGCCGCCAGGAGCTGCTGGCGGCGCTGCTGTCCGCGGCGACCGTCGGCGAGCGCGATTTCCTCGTGCGATTGCTGACCGGTGAGCTGCGGCAGGGCGCCCTGACGGCGATCGTCGCCGAGGCGGTCGCGGTGGCCGCGGAGGTCCCGATAGATCTGGTCCGCCGCGCGCACATGCTGTCCGGCCGGTTGCCGGTCACGGCGGAGGCGGCGATGACCGGGGGCGCGCCCGCGCTGTCGGAATTCCGGTTGGAGGTCGGCCGCCCGGTTCAGCCCATGCTCGCCTCCCCGGGCGCCACCCTCGAGGATGCCTTCGAGGAGTTCGCCGGGGAGGTGAGCGTGGAGCACAAGCTCGACGGCGCGCGAATTCAGGTGCACCGCAAGGGATCGCGCGTGTGGGTCTTCACCCGGACACTGCGCGACATCACCGGCAACGTGCCGGAGCTGGTGGAGCTGGTCACCGGGCTGGACTGCGAGAGCGTGGTTCTCGACGGAGAGACGCTGGCCCTCACCGATGCGGGGCGCCCGCGTCCGTTCCAGGAGACGATGAGCCGCTTCGCGATCACTCCCGACGCGGTCCGGCCGGAGGCGGATCCGGCGGTCACCGAGGCCGCCGCGCTCGGGCAGGCCGTCCCCGCGGCGACGACCACCCGCGAGCTGCTGCTGCATCCGTACTTCTTCGACTGCCTGCATCTGGACGGCGCCGACCTGCTCGATGCGCCGCTGTCCGAACGTCGCGCGGCATTGGCGAAGGTGGCCGCCGCGCACAGTATTCCGTCGCTGGTCCAGCCCGATGCCGAGGCGGCCGCCGCCTTTTTCGACGGCGCCCTGGCCGCGGGGCACGAGGGCGTCGTGATCAAGTCGCTGTCCGCGCCCTACGCCGCCGGGCGCCGCGGCCGGGCCTGGCAGAAGATCAAGCCCACCCACACCCTGGATCTGATCGTGCTCGGGGCCGAATGGGGTTACGGCCGCCGCACGGGCTACCTGTCGAATCTGCATCTGGGCGCCCGCGATCCGGACGGCGGCGAGCCGGTCATGGTCGGCAAGACCTTCAAAGGTCTCACCGATGCGCTGCTGCGGTGGCAGACCACCGAATTCCCGCGGCACGAGCGAGCCCGCGACGAGCACACCGTCTACCTGCGGCCGGAGCTGGTGGTCGAGATCGCGCTCGACGGTGTGCAGGTCAGTCCGCGGTATCCGGGCGGCGTCGCGTTGCGTTTCGCGCGGGTTGTCCGCTACCGCCCGGACAAGGAACCCGCCGAGGCCGACACCATCGACGCCGTGCGTGCGCTGCTACCGGGGCAGGCCGCCGGGCGACCGGACCCGGCCGTCGCCGAGTAGACGGGACCGGCCGGGCGGCGATCTGCTGCCCGTTTCCGGTCGGTGGCGCCGTGATGGGCGGCGCGCCGGTCGCGAAGATCAAAACCAACCGGTAGGCATGCGAAGCTGATCGCGTGCGCCGCGGAGCCGGTGCACGCGAGCTGGTCGAGGAACGAACCGGACAACCGAGCGGATGCGCCGCGGCGTGCTGACACATCGGGGAGTGATCGGGACTTGGCAGGTAGGCAGCGGGTGGCCGCCCGGATCTGGACGGCGGCGGTGATGACGGCGGTATCGGTACTGGCACCGGTCGCGCTCGACGCGGAGCGGTCGACCGCGCGCGCCGACCTTCTCGAGAACCTGGTCGATCCGCCCCACGAACTCGCGTCCATCCTCCCGACACCGCTGGACGACAAGTTCTACGCACCGCCCCCGGGCCTCGAAAAGCGCCGCCCGGGAACGGTTCTCGCATCCCGCACGGTACGCAACTGGTTTCCCACGCCGACCCGATCCACCGAACTGCTGATCCGGTCCACCGATACCAAGGGCAGGCCGGTGCCGGTGATCGCCACGCTGCTGATGCCCCGGTCGGCATGGCGCGGCACCGGGCCGCGGCCGCTGATCTCCTACAACATCCCCATCTCCTCGCTCGGGCACAGCTGCACCCCGTCGCATCAGCTCAAGGAGGGCGTGCAGGCGGACCAGCTGTCGATCGAGCTGTTGCTGGCGCGCAACTACGCCGTGATCGTGCCCGACCACCAGGGTCCCCGGCAGGCCTACGCGGCCGGGCGGATGGGCGGTCACGCGGTCCTGGACGCGATCCGGGCCGCGGTGGGCCTCGGAATACCTGCGCTGCAACCGGATTCGCCGATCGTGGTATCGGGCTATTCCGGCGGGGCCGTGGCGACGGGCTGGGCGGCACAGCTGGCGCCCGAGTACGCGCCGGAGCTGAATCTGACGGGCGCCCTGATCGGCGGCGTGCCCGCCGACTACGAGATGTTGCTGGGCACCATGAACGGGACCAATATCGCATCCGGGATATTCCTGGCCGCGACCCTCGGGCTCGCGCGGGAGTACCCGGAGCTGCTGACGCTGCTCAACGACAACGGCTGGCGGCTGGCGCACGCATTCCGGGACATCTGCGTCGGCGGGGAGGCCGTGCTCGGCGTGGTCGCCTCGCTGAAGGTGGAGCAGCTCACCGACGTGCCCGACCCGATCTCCCATCCGATCGTGCGAAAGGTCCTGGCGGACAACAAGCTCGGGGCGGCCGCTCCGAAGGTTCCGGTCCTGATCTACCACGGCGTCAACGAATTCTGGATCCCCTTCGAACAGGCACGCAACCTCCACGCCGACTGGTGCCGCCGCGGCGCCCGCGCCCGCCTCGACCCCCTCCCCGGCGAACATTTCACCGTCGGCGCCCTGGCCATCCCCGCCACCGGCGCCTGGGTCGACGGCATGCTGACCGGCCGACTGGTCCCACCCGGCTGCACCCTCGCGGGTGATTGATGTGGCAACCGCCTCCACACTTCCCGGCGTGCTCTCTCCATATTTCCCGGCATGCTTTTGGCCGGGATTATCAGGCCCCTCTCAGCCCACGTTGCGGTTGTCGCCAAGGTTGCCGGGCAGACTCGGTGCCGTGGGGGACGGACCGGTATCCCGCTGCCGGCGGCGCTGACGTCCGCGCCGCCGGCGGCAATTCTTTCGGCGTTCAGGGTTCGAAGGAGTGGTGTCCGCTGAGGTTGGGCAGGCGGCACAGTCCGGCCGCGATCTCCGCGGCGAGATCGTCGTAGGCGGCCGCCAGTTCCGACAGCCGCCGCGAGGCATCGCGAGCCATCCATTCGGGCGCGTCGGTCAGCGCGAAGTAGGACAGCGCGGAGTACTGGGCCAGCCGGTCGATCACCGTGCCCACCGTCTCGGTATGTAGCCGCACGCCACCGCGTGCCCGCGGTAATTCCGTTGCGACCCAATGGTCTATGTCGTGCACCAACTGGGCGCGAAGGCTATCGATGCCGCGTGCGGCGATCGGCGTCACGGCGAGCCGCTGCTCGTGCAGCTCGGCCAGCCGGCAGGCACAGCGCAGCACGAAGTGATCCTCGTCTGCGGTCCCGCGGCATGCCTCCAGGAGGCGGTGTTTGGGTGGGAGCGATTCCACGGCGCCATCTTGCCCGCCGAATGTTTCCGATCAGCAACGACATTCGATGCCAGCCGCTCGCGGCACGGATTTTTCGCTCGAGCGTGGCGGCCCGATCATCCGCCCGGCTCGGGTGCCGGGAGCGTGCAGCGAGTATCGGCGGGCGGGGTGATCAGGTCGATCAGGTATCCGGCGACGGCCCTGTTCACGCAGTCGCTGGTCCCGGAGAACGCGACGGTGTGCTGTTCGCCCTCGACGGTGAGCAGGGTGCCGCCGAGGGCCTCGGCGAGGCTGATCCCGTCGCGGTAGGGGGTGGCCGGATCGCCGGTGATCGAGATAGTCAGTGTTTCGGGCAGTCCCTCGATACCGGTGGCATAGGGGTAGTCGAGAGTCGGTGCGGCAGGCCAGAACTCGCAGCCGTCGCGCGCGCCGTCGGCACCACGCCCGGTATCGGTGAACGGGGCCGCCGCCTGGATTCGGCGCTTCAGGTCGGACTCCTGCTCCGGGGTGCGGCGCTGTTCGTCCATGCAGTTGATCGCGTAGTTGGCCTCGTTGAAGTTGCCGTAGCGTCCGTCGGGCCCGCGCCCGGCGAAGGCGTCGCCCAGCGCGAGGAGGGTGTCGCCGCGTCCGGCCGCGATCTCGGCGATTCCCTTCGTGATCGCGGGCCAGGCCGCGGAGTCGTACAACCCCGCGGTCACCGCGCCGTACGCGCCGTCGAAGTCCAGTCGCCGACCGTCGGCGGCGGTTATCGGCCGATCGAGCAGGGGCCGGACGATGCTCTGGAATTTCTCGGTGGCTCGTCCGGGGTCGGTGCCCAGGGGACAGTCGGGCCGGGTGGCGCAGTCGGCGGCCATCGCGTCGAAGGACCGCTGAAAGCTGGTGAACTGCGCGACTCGCCGCTCGACGGTCCCCGCGCGTGGATCGATGGCGCCGTCGAGAACCATGGCCCGCACGGTGCGGGGGAACATTTCGGCGTAGACCGCGCCGAGCCGGGTGCCGTAGCTCTGACCGAAGTAGGTCAGCTTCTCGTCACCCAGCGCCGCGCGCAGGATATCCATATCGCGGGCCGCGTCCCGGGTGCCGACGTGGGCGAGCACGTCCCGGCCACCCGAACGCCCGGCACACCGGTCGACCAGCCCGCGGGTGTCCTGCTCGGTCCATGTGCCCGCGCCGACGGCGACGGAGGTCAGGGCGTCTCCGGCATCGATGTCGGCATCGGTGAAGCAGTCGACCGCCGGGGTGGAGGCGCCGACTCCGCGGGGATCGAAGCCGATGAGGTCGAACTTCTCGGTCACCGGGCTGGTCGCCCACGTCTTCGACGCGACGGCGGCCATGCTCATTCCGGGCCCGCCCGGCCCGCCGGGGTTGAGCAGTAGTGACCCCATCGGCTTACCCCGCGCGGGCGCTTTGAGCAGGGCGATCTGCGCGGTGCGGCCCGCCGGGTCGTCGTAGTCGAGGGGCACCTGCACCCGGGCACATTGGAACGCCGGGTTGCTGGCGAAGGCCTTCTCGTCGGCGGCGGTCGTGGCGTAGCCCGGACAGGGCTCGAAGGATAAACGCTGGTCGTAGAAGCGCTGCAACTCCGGGCTCGGCTGCTGCGGCCCGGAGGATTCCGGCTGGGTGCAGGCGCCGAGCGTCAGGGCGAGCAGGAACGCCGCGGCGGTCGGTGCCGCGCGTCGGCCGAAAGAGCCCGCGGGCCTGGCTCGTTCCGAGTTCCCTCGGGCGGGGGTGGTAATCCACGCCATGGCTGTCACTCCTCGATCCACCGGCACCGGCGTGCCGATTCGGGAGCCAGTCTCGACTGTGCCGCAGCGGCACGGTCAAGTGCCCCGGCCCGCTCACACCAGCTTTACACGCACTCCCGCCTCGCGGATGGCGGCGACCGCGCCCTCCTCGGCGGCGTTGTCGATCACGAGGATGTCGATCTCCTCGATGGGGCAGATGCGGGCCAATGCCGCCCGCTCCAGCTTCTCGGCGGTGGCCACCACGATGACACGCGTTGCGCGGTGGGCCATCTCGGCGTTCACGCCCGCCTCGTCGAGATGGCGGCACTGGGCGCCACCGGCCGCCGAGATCGCGTTCACGCCGAGAATGACCGTGTCCAGGTGTAATTCGGCCAGGGCGCGTTCGGCCAGCGGCCCGTGCAGCTCGTAGGACTCACGCCGCGCCATCCCACCGAGGCAGATGGTGCGCAGCTGCGGGCGCAGCACCATCTCGCTGGCGATGTTCAGTGCGTTGGTGACGATGGTCATCTGGCTGTCGGCCGAGGTCGGCAGGTCCGGTCGCCCGGCCAGCGCGCGGGCCACCGCCGTGGTGGTGGTGCCGCCGTTGAGACCCACCACCTCGGCCGGGTCCACCAGTCCCGCAGCGTATTCCGCGACGCGCTGCTTGGCCGCGTCGCCACTGCGGTACCGGGCGGGCAGCTCATAGGCGACCGACGTGGCGACGATGCCGCCGTGCGTGCGGGCCGCCAGTTGCTGGTCGGCCAGCGCGGTGAAATCGCGGCGAATGGTGGCGGGGGAGACGCCGAGCACCGCGGCGGCCTCCTCCACCGACAACCGGCCTGCGTCGGCCAGCAGTTCCAGCAGCCGGTTCCAGCGCTGGGACCGATCGGCCGCAGCGGTCATTTGACGCTACCGGCGGTCAGGCCGGCGACCAGGCGCTTCTCGATGAGCGCGAACAGGATGACAACGGGCACGATGCCGACCGTAGAGATCGCGAAGACATATTGCCAAGCCGTGTCGTATTGCCCGATGAACTTGGTCAAGGCCACCGACAGCGGCTGGTTCTCCGGCGTGGTCAGGATCACCAGGCTGGCCGCGAACTCGTTCCAGCACGACACGAACGCGAAGATGGTCGCGGTGACGATGCCCGGCCACACCAGCGGCAGGCTCACGCGGGTCAGGGTCTGCAGCCTGCTCAGCCCGTCGAGCTGCGCGGCCTCCTCGATCTCCACCGGTACCGACGCGAAGAAGCTGTGCAGGATCCACACCGCGAACGACAGGTTGAACGCCGCGTTCACGAGGATCATCGCCAGCCAGGTGTCGTTGATGCCGAGCGTGAAGAACTCCCGGATCAGGCCGGTCACCAGGACGGTCGGCTGCAACATCTGGGTCACCAGCACCAGGCCGAGGAACGCGACCTTGCCCGGAAAGCGCCGCCGCGCCGTGTAATACGCGGCGGGGATCGCCACCAGCAGCACGACCACGGTCGCGAATACCGAGATCACCACGGTGCTCACCATGTTGAACGACAGCGGCGTCTCCGGTGTGTTCCACATGCTCGAGTAGTTGCCCGGGCTCCACTGCTGCGGCAGATAGGTCGGCGGGATGCGCAGGATCTCCGAGCGCGGCTTGAGCGAACCGAGCACCATCACCACGTACGGGATCAGGAAGATCGCCGCGATCACGACGCCGACGGCGGTCAGCTCCCAGCGGCGGCGGGGTTTCCCGGCCCTCGCCACGGCCGTGGGATCGGTCATCGCGCCTCCTCACCAGCCGGGCGGATCAGCTTCACATAGACCGCGATGATCACCACGATCAGCGCGAAGTTCAGCACGCTCATCGCGGCCGCCGTCGCGACCTCCTGGTTCTGCCGAATCAGCTTGAACGTCAACGTCGTTGTCGTATCGGCCCCGAATCCGGCGATGCTGCCGGTCAGCACCTGCAGAATCGGCAGCGAGTTGAACACGTTGATGATGTTGATGACCGTCGCCACCGCGATCGCCGGACGCAGTTGCGGGAGCGTCAGATACCGGTAGCGCTGCCAGACGCCCGCGCCGTCCACCCGCCCGGCCTCCTCGATCTCCGCCGGAATCGCCTGCAGCCCGGCGAGAATCGTGTAGGTAGTGAACGGGATCGAGACGAACACCGCCACCCCGATCGCCACCAGGAACGCCGGGCCCGCCTCCTTGGTGAAGCCGAAGCCCCGGTCCAGCACGCCGATGTCGACCAGGAACCGGTTGGCGATGCCGACGTCCGGATCCAGCATGTAGGCGAAGATCGTCGTGGTCATCACCACCGACGCCGCCCACGGCACCAGGATCGCCATGCGCACCGCGGTGCGGCCCGGGAAATCCTTGTTCAGGAACTGGGCCAGGCCCGCCGACAGCACCAGCGTGATCGCCACGACCGCCACCACCCAGACCACCGTGTGCAGCAGGACGCTGCCCAGCTCCTCGATGGCGAACAACTTGCGGAAGTTCGCGAGTCCGGCCGGGCCGCGATCCTGGCCGTAGGCGCTCAGGGTGCGGGTGGAGGTCCAGAGCATGTAGCCCGCCGGAAAGGCCACCACGCCCGCGATGAGAATCAGTACCGGGCCGATCCACGGTAGCGCCCGCAGCGCCGCCGTGGACCGGTGCCCGGTCTTCACGGCGACGCCCCTCAACTCGCCGCCTGCTGAATCTTCTGCAGCACCGCGGCCGGATCGGCGCCCTGCGCGATGGTGCCCATCTGCTGTCGGATGGCGCCCTGCGCAGCGCCCCACTTCGGGTTGTTGCTCGGGTAGAACTTGGCCACGGGCAGCGTGGCCGAGAACGCCTTGACCACCGGGTCGTCGGCCATCGCCTGGGTGCCGCCGGCGGTGATCGGGATGAAGTGCTCGCTCTGCACGAACTTGGAGTACACGTCGGCGGAGTAGAAGTAGTCGAGGAACTTCTTGATGGCCTCGGTCTTCTTGCCGTCCTTCTTGAAGGCCATCAGGTGGTCGGCGACGCCCAGGGTCACCGGATCACCGGATTTGGTCGGCGAGGGCGCGGTCGCGTACTTCAGGCCCGGGTTCTTCTGCGCGATCATGCCGATCACCGGCGGCAGGCCCTCGATCATGCCGATCTTGCCCTGGATGAAGGAGTTGATGACGTCCTTGCGGTCGGTGGCACCGGGATTCGGCTGTGTCACACCGGATTCGGCGACCGATTTCATCGCCCGCACGCCCTCGGCATTGGCCGGGGTGTCGATGGTGATGTTGTCGCCGTCGCTCCAGTTCCCGCCCGCGCCGAAGGTCCAGATCGAGGTCTCGCCCTGGGCCTCCTCACTGCCCAGCGGCAGGCCGTACCCGGAGACACCGCCGCCGAGCGCCTGAATCTTCTCGGCCGCGTCGGTCAGCTCCGCCCACGTCTTCGGCGGCGTGGGCACGCCCGCCCGGGCCAGCAGGTCGGTGTTGTAGAACAGCGTGCGGGTGGAGGCGAACAGCGGTAGCGCCCACTGGGTTCCGCCGATCGAGGCGTTCTGCGCGAAGCCGGGCTGGATATCGCTGAGCACCGCGGGCGAGACGACCTCGGAGGCCGGGTAGAGCTGACCGTCGGTGGCGAAGGTGGAGTAGGCGTCGATGTTGAGGATGTCAGGGGTGGTCGACTTCGACTGCAGCTTGGTCCGGACCACGTCGTTGATCGAATCCCACGACTCCACCTGCACATTCACCTTGATGTCCGGGTTCTTCGCCTGGAAGTCGGCGACGATCCGGTCCCAGGACGCCTTGGTGCCGTCGCTGTAGGAGGCGGCCAGGAAGGACAGGGCGTTCGGGTCCGAGTCGTCCGACGAGTTGCCACCGAAACCGCAGGAGGAAACCGCCAGGGCCAGGCCGGTGAGCAGCGCTATCGACGAGAATGCGCCGCGGAGTGGACGTTTCACGAGTAGAACCTTTCCAAAGAGCACACCCGGCGATACGAACCGCGGATGATGGAGCGAACGATTCGATTGCACCGAGGTTAGCGCCAACGGTGATCGAATGTGACTGTTTCTGCCGTAAATTTGACATGAACGATCACGGCGCGGATCCTGGAGGGGTGCCGACCTCCGCCGAGCGAATCCCCGAAACCCATCTGGCCGCCGAGGTGGCCACCCAGCCCGACGACTGGACGCGGGCCGCGTCGATCGCCGCCGAGCACGCCGCGCTGCTACCGGCGGCGGGTGAGCGCGTGGCCGTCATCGGTTGTGGCACCTCGTTTTTCATGTCCCGTGCCTTCGCGGCGCTGCGCGAGTCCGCGGGGCAGGGGCTGACCGACGCCTGGCCCGCCGGTCAGCTGCCCACCGGTCGCGATTACGACCGCTACCTGGTCATCTGCCGCTCCGGGACGACCACCGAGGTCGTCGACGCGATGCGCGCGATCCCGGACGCGGTGCCGCGCACCGTGATCTGCTCCAGCCCCGGGACCCCCGTGCTCGAGTTGGGTGATCCGATCCTCATCGACGCCGTCGACGAGCGGTCGGTCGTGCAGACCCGATTCGCGACGACGACGCTGGCCATCCTGCGCCGCCACCTGGGCGAGGATCTGGACCCGGTGATCGCGCAGGCCCGCGCGGTGCTGGCCGAGGACCTCGGGCAGGCGCTGGCGGGCGTGCGGTACGCCGAGCAGATCAGCTTCGTGGGCATGGGTTTCGCGGCCGCGCTGGCCGACGAGGCGGGGCTGAAGCTGCGCGAATCCTGCCAGGCCTGGACCGAGGGCTACCTGGCCACCGAGTACCGGCACGGGCCGATCAGCATCGCCGCGCCCGGCCGGGCGGTGTGGGCGTTCGGGCCGGTGCCCGCCGGGCTCGCCGACGATATCGCCGCCACCGGCGCGCATTTCGAACATCGCGCCATCGACCCCATGGCCGACCTGGTGCGCGTGCACCGGCTGTGTGTGTTGCGCGCCGCCGACCAGGGCCTGGATCCCGACCGGCCGCGCGGCCTGAACCGCTCGGTGATCCTCGGGTGAGGGGCAGGCCGTGACCGCCGTCGCGCCCGCGGATCTGGTGCTCGCCATCGATGTCGGCGGGACCACGATCAAGGGCGAGA
Source organism: Nocardia wallacei (assembly GCF_029869545.1). Lineage (GTDB taxonomy): Bacteria > Actinomycetota > Actinomycetes > Mycobacteriales > Mycobacteriaceae > Nocardia > Nocardia wallacei_A. The sequence continues at coordinate 40,747 of NZ_JARWQD010000239.1, forward strand.
TCACCGAGGCGTCCGGGGCCGTGCTGGGTTCGGGCCTCGTGGCGACTCCCGCCGGGGAGGCGGCCTTCGACGCCATGGGCGAACTCGGGGCGGGACTGCTGGCCGAGCTGCCCCCGGCGCAGCGGAATCGGGTGGCCCGCGCGGCCGTGGTGCTGCCCGGCATCGTCGACCCGGCCCGCTCGCTGGCGGTGTTCAGCAGCAATGTCGGCTGGCGTGATGTGAAGGTGGGCAACCGCTTTCGCGACCGTTGGGATATCCCGGTGCTGATCGAACACGATGTCGCCGTGGCCGGTTGGGCCGAATGGCGCTACGGCGCGGGCCGCGGGTGCGACGACGTCTGCGTGCTGATCCTCGGCACCGGCATCAGCGGGACGCTGTCGGTGGCCGGGCGGCTGGTGCGTGGCGCGGCCGGACAGGCCGGTGAGTACGGCCACATCCCGGTGCGTCATCGCGACGGATTGCGCTGCCCGTGCGGCAATATCGGCTGCGTGGAAACCGTAGCCTCCGGTGCCGCCATCGCCCGCGCCTATCGCGCCCGCACCGGCCGCGAGATCTCCGGTGCCGAAGCGGTTTTCGCGGCCCTGCCCACCGACCGCGAGGCCCGCGCCGTGGTCGACGACGCCGTCGCCGCCCTGGCCGAGGGCCTGCTCGGCATAGTCCACGCCACCTGCCCCGAACTGGTCGTGCTGGGTGGCGGCCTGGCCGGTGCGGGCACCGCGCTCACCCGGTCCCTGCAGGACCGTCTCACCGAATTGCTGCGCGTGGCCCCCGCGCCGCGCGTGGTGCTGGGTGAGTTCGGCGCCCGCGCGGGCCTGGTCGGCGCGGCCCGCTACGCCCGCGCGGGGGTACTGGAATGACCGACGACAGCATCGAGATCTACCTGCGTGGCCGGGTCGTGGCGCCGTCGCACCAGTATGAGGACGGTGTCGTGGTCGTGCGTGCCGACCGGATCGCGGCCGTTCAGTCCTATGCAGAATGGGCTGCGGCGCATCGGGATTCGCGACCACCGGAGCATCTCGGCACGATCGTGCCCGGACTGGTGGACATTCACAACCACGGCGGATACGGGCATCGGTTCGATACCACCGATGTGGAGCAGGCGCGGGCCGCCGCGGAATTCCATCGCCGCGATGGCTCGACGAGTGTGATCGCGAGCGTCGTGACCGGCGCCCCGGACGACATGGTCGCGCAGACGGCGACGCTGCGCTCCCTGGCCGCGGACGGGACGATCGCGGGCATCCACAGCGAGGGCCCGTTCCTGTCCGAGGCCCGCTGCGGCGCACAGGATCCGAGATATCTCACCGACCCCGACCCGGCGCTGATCGAGCGGCTGCTGGAGGCCGCGGGCGGCCACCTCCGCGTGATGACCCTGGCTCCGGAGCGCCGCGGGTTCGAGGTGGCCGCGAAGCAGCTCGCGGGCGGCGGTGTCGTCATAGCGCTGGGCCACAGCGACGCCGAGTACTCGGAATTCCGGGCCGCCCTGGCGCCGAACGGATTCGGCACCCTGGTCACCCATCTGGCCAACGGGATGCCGCCCCTGCACCACCGCACCCCGGGCCCGGTCGCGGCCGGTCTGGTGGCCGCCGCACATCGCGCGGCGGTCGTGGAGCTCATCGGCGACGGGGTGCACGTCGAACCCGGCTTCGGCGCACTGGTTTTCGCCACCGCGGCCGACAGGGTCGCCCTCATCACCGATGCCATGCAGGCCGCGGGGCTCGCGGACGGCGAGTACCGCCTCGGCCCGCAGTCGGTGCGGGTGACCGATGGCGTCGCCCGCGTCGCCAATGGCTCGATCGCCGGTGGCACCGCCACCCTGCTGCAATGCCTGCGCTGGACGGTTCGCGAGTGCGGGGTGTCCCTGCCCGACGCGGTCCGCGCCGCGACCGCGACACCGGCGGCGGCCCTCGGCCTCGACGATGTCGGTGACCTGCGCCCGGGCCTGCGCGCCGATGTGATCGTCCTCGATGCGGATCTGGCTTTGCAACGCGTCCTGCGCCGTGGACAGTGGTTGACGTGATCCTCACCGTGACCTTGAACCCCGCCTACGACATGACCTACCGCACGGAGCGGTTCGAGCGTGGTCGAGAGCATAGGGTGCTGTCGGTCGAACAGCGGATCGGCGGCAAGGGCATCAACGTCACCCGCGTGCTGAACCAGCTCGGAAAGTACTCCCGGGCAACGGGTTTCGCCGATCACGCCTTCGCGGCCGCCGCCGAGCTGGAGCTGCCGGTGGATTTCGTGCACGCGCTGCCGTGGGTCCGGCGCACGGTGGTGATCAGCGAATCCGGTGACGGCACCGCGACGGCGCTCTGGGAGCCGGGCGCGCGGGTCGGCGATCCGTACGCCGTCGAGCAGCTGATGGTCCGGGTCGCGGGCCTGCTGCCCGATACCGGCGGCATGGTGGTGTCGGGTTCGCTGCCCGGCGGCGTCGGCGACTCGGTCCCGGCCCAGCTGGCCCGCACCGCACTCGCGGCGGGCGTACCCACCCTCTGCGATGTGGATGGGCGCGCGCTGCGGATGGCCGCCGAGGTGCCGGGTGTGGTGCTGATGCCCAACCGCGAGGAGCTCGAGCGCCTGACCGGTGAGCCCGCGACCACGGCCGAGGAGGTGGTGTCGACGGTACGGCCGCTGCTCGATCGCGGCGTGCGCGCGGTGATCGCCACCCGCGGCGCCGAGGGCATGATCGCGGTCACCGGCTCGGGCGCATGGTCCGCGGCGTTGCCCGAGCCGGTGTCCGGAAACCCCACGGGCGCAGGCGATGCCGCCGCCGCGGCGGTGATCGCCGCACTGGCGGCCGCGCCCGAACCGGACTGGCCCGCGCTGCTCACCGATGCCGTGGCGACATCGGCGGCCGCCGTGGTCATCCCGGTGGCCGGGGAGATCGACCGCACGCTGCGCGCCCGGCTGGAGCCGACCGTGGCCGTCACCGAGCTGTGCGGTGCCCTCGAGGAGAGCCCGTGACCCTGCTGCCGATACCAGAGCTGATCTCCGCCGCGAGGCCGGGCGGATTGGGCGCGTTCAATGTCATCGCGCTCGAGCACGCCGAGGCGATCGCCGCCGCGGCCGCCGACGCGAAACGCCCGGCGGTTCTGCAGATCTCGCAGAATACGGTCGGCTATCACGGCGGCGTGGTGCCGCTGGCGCGCGCCTGCCTGGAGATCGCGGACCGCAGCCCGGCGCGGCTGGCGGTCCACCTGGACCACGCCACCTCGCCCGCACTGGTCGAGGCCGCCGTCGACGCGGGCGTCACCTCGGTGATGTACGACGGCTCCACCCTCGACTACGCCGAAAATGTCGGCAGCACAGCGGAAATCGCGCGGTGGTGCCACGCGCGCGGGGTATTCGTGGAGGCCGAACTGGGCGAGGTCGGTGGCAAGGACGGCGCCCACGCTCCGGGCGTCCGGACCGACCCGGACGAGGCCGTCGCCTTCGTCGCCGCCACCGGGGTGGATGCGCTGGCGGTGGCGGTGGGGTCCTCGCACGCCATGCACACCCGCGAGGCCCGCCTCGACGACGAACTCATCGCCCGCCTGGCCGCGAAGGTACCGGTCCCGCTGGTGCTGCACGGTTCCTCCGGAGTCCCGGACGACGGCCTGCGCTCGGCGGTCCGGCACGGGATGACGAAGATCAATATCGCCACCCGGCTGAATATCGTGATGGCGCAGTCGGTTCGGGAGGCACTCGCCGCCGACCCGGTCCTGTCCGATCCCAGGAAATACCTGGGCCCCGGCCGGGAGGCGGTGCGAAGGGAGGTGCAGCGGATGCTGTACGTGCTGGAATAGCCAGCCCGCGCGTTGCTTCCGGCTCGAATGGACTGCGCGGTACAGTTTTGCCGTCCCACCAGCCCCGCAGGCGAGAGGGGAGGACCGATGTCCGAGGCTGGGCACGACCCCGCGGACGCGGGCGAGTACCGCATGCCCGGTTCGGTGCGGGCCGCGCAGCTGGTGGCGCTGGGCATGGCCGCGATCGGCCTGGTGTGCACGGCCTCGGCGGCCTGGCTGTTCGGCGGGCGCTCCGCGCTGATCACCTCGCTGTCGTTCGTGCCGAGCTGGGTGCTCGGACTGACGGCGCTGGGATTCGGGGCCGTCGGCGGCGGCATCCGGGTGGGGGCGATTCTGCTCGCCGTTCTGAACATGCTGTGGACCGTGCCGTCGATCTCCGCGGGACATCCGCCGGGCTGGCTCGGCCCGGTCAGTTCGGTCGTCGTGATCGTGCTGCTGTTCCGGCGGGCCGCCCGCGACTGGTTCGAACCGGCCTGGTGATCGAGCGTCTCAGGAGACCGGAACGGCGGTGCGGGCGCGGGAGGCCAGGGGCGCCCCCGAACGGGCGGCGAGAATTTCGGCGGCCACGGCGACGGCGGTCTCCGCGGGGGTGCGTGCGCCGACGTCGACACCGGCCGGAGCGTGCAGCCGCGAGAGGGTCTCGGTGTCGAACCCGCCCGCCTGCAGGGCCTCCACTCGGCGCGTGTGCACGGCGTGCGATCCGAGGGCGCCGAGATAGCCGAATTCGGGTAGTCGCAGCGCCACCGTGAGCAGCGGGATCTCGAATTTCGGATCCTGCGATACCGCGACGAGCGCCGTGCGGGAGTCGATCCGACCGGCGGCCGACTGCGCGTTCAGGTATCGGTGCGGCCAGTCGACCACCACCTCGGCCCCGGGGAACGAATTCGATGCGGCGAAGACCTCCCGCGGATCGCAGACGGTGACCCGATAGCCGAGCATCCGGCCCTGTGCCGTCAGCGCGGCGGCGAAGGAGTTGGCGCCGAAGATGATCAGCCGCGGCGGCGCGGTGTAGGAGGAGACGAAGACATCCGATTCCGGCAGCGACACCAGTTCGGTGTTGTGGCGCCGGTCGGTCACCAGGTGCTGCCCGATGACCGAGGGATCCGAATGCCACACCACGGTGAACACGGTGACCGGGCGCTGGGCGTCGATCTCGCTGGCCACCTCGGCGAACTCGGGAAAGTGACTGCGGGAGAACGGCTCCAGGAATACGTCGATGGTGCCGCAGTCCGACCCCACGTCCAGTCCGGTGGTCCCGTCGAACCGGCGCAGCTCGCGGTGGCCGGTGCGCGCGGAATGCGCGGCCCCCTCGTATACCGCGGACTCGTAGCAGCCGTCGGACACCGAGCCGTACACGACGCCGTCGGGATCCAGCAGCATCATCGAACCGACCGGCAGGGGGGAGGGGCCGAACGTCCGGACCAGGGTCGCGAGGCCGCCCGTCCGGCCACTGTGCCACACCCGCATGAGGTCATCGACGATGTCACGCATCACAAACTCCCGATCAGGGTGCGCGAGTGGCCGGGTAGTCGTGGTCCCGTCCCGTTGCCAGATCGTCGCACGTGACGGCCACAATATCCGGTCTAGCGTCCAGAAAGGACCGAGCTCCGGAATTTCCTTGCGCAGTCTTGAGCACCGCATCCCAGTGTTTGTGATGGAGCACAACGGGGTGGCCCGGCCGGTTGTGGAAGACGGCGCGCGCGAGACCGCTCGGGGCCGTGCGCGCCGCCGCCAGCACCCGGGTCACGACATCCGCGCCGACGTCCGGGGTGTCGACGGGCATGACGGCCGCGTATCCGGCGCCCTCGGGGGAGTGCGCGACCGCGGCGAGCCCGGTTCGCAGCGACGCCGACAACCCGACGGCCCAGTCGGCGGCCCAGACCGGCCGGGCGCCGTCCGGTACTGCGGTGGCCGGAGATTCGCAGACCAGCCACCGCCCGTCCGACCACAGAGCCGGACCGGTCGCGCCGAGCACCACGAACACCGGCCCGCAGCCGCCGTCCCGCAGCGCCGCGACCGCACCCCGCAGCCACGCACCCCCTTCGGCCAGTACCTTCGGCCCGCCGTAGCGGGTACCGGCGCCCGCCGCGAGCACGAGCCCGGCACAGCGCCCGTCGTCGTTGCCCATGCTGTGACCTCCGCGGCCGGTCGTGCGTTATTGCCCTGCTCATGCGCTTGCTTCGGGCCCGTAACCGAGAGTAAACGCGGCCGGTGATCTTCGCCGCCCCGATTGGCAGCGGTGGTCGGCATGGTTGATGCTGGAGGCGATGACCGTTGCGGAGGATGACCTGGACACGCTCGATACGATGCCGGAGCCCGAGGCGGTGCGGCTGTTGCTGACCTGCTGCGCCTCACCCGAGTGGGCGCGGACGGTCGCCGCGGGACGACCCTTCGGCACCGTGACCGCACTGCTGGCCGCGGCCGACGACGCCGTGGCGGGACTGTCGGAGGAGGAACTCGACCTCGCCCTGTCCGGCCATCCGCGCATCGGCGACCGCCCGGACAGCCCGGACTCGGCGCGCGAGCAGGCCGCGGTCGTGACCGCCGGTGACGCGATTCGCGCCGAACTGGCCGACCGCAACCGGGAGTACGAGCAGCGATTCGGACACGTCTATCTGGTGTGCGCGACGGGCCGGTCCGCACCCGAACTGCTCGACATCCTGGTATCCCGCTTGAACAACGATCCACGCACCGAAAGGGGCATCGTGCGCGAGGAATTGGGCAAGATCAACCGAATCCGCCTGCGCCGCCTGGTGCGCGAGATCGGGCAGCGCGCATGAGCACGCTCAGCACGCATGTCCTCGATGCCGTGCGCGGTGCGCCGGCGAGCGGTATCGCGGTGACGCTGTTCGGCACGGACGGTACGGAATTGGCGGCCGCGCACACCGATGACGACGGTCGCATCGCCGGGCTCGGCGGAGATCTGGCGCCAGGCACCTACCGGTTACGTTTCGGCACCGGCGACTATTTCGCCGCCCTGCGGGTCGCCACCTTCTACCCGGAGGTCACCATCGCGTTCTCCGTCGGCGGCGAGCGGCATTATCACGTACCCCTGCTGCTGTCGCCGTTCTCGTACTCGACGTATCGGGGTAGCTGAGGCCCCGTGCGGCTCGCGGACCGGTGACCGGTCGGCATTTTGCCCGGCATGCGCGCCGCCGCCCGTGCGATTACGCTCGGCGGCAAAACCCTTGGTACCAGGGCAGCTTCGGCGCCTGCTCCGGATCGACGGTCGTTAACGCGGTGAACGACCCCCGCGATGGTGAGACGAGTGTGGTGAGTGCGGTGTGGCGTGTCGTGGCAATCGGGCCTGTCCCGGCAATCGGCTGTGATTAGATTCGCGCGTCGCCGTCGGAGTGTGCGAGGGCGACCGCCGGAAGAACCGCCCGATGCTGTGCGGAAGGAGCCTTCGCTGGGTCCCCATTATGCGTCGACGAGTCCGGGCGCGAGGCCCGAATTGCGTGATCGCGGGTACTTGCTGTTGCGCATGCCCGATTTCGGGCTGACGACGGACGAGTACGCGGTGCTGGCCGATGTCTACGATCGCGACCTGGAACTGGATCGCTGGCTACCGCCCGGACAGCGCCGCCGCAGCCGCGCCTACCAGTGTTTCGATGTCGCGGTCGACGGGTTGGTGTTCACCCCGAACGACACTCCCCGGCCCTACGTCCAGTCGATGTCGGTCAATCCGCTGCAGGGCGGGCTGGAGCGGGAGTTCCGGCTCGTCCCGTCCGGGCACCCGGTCACCGCGGTCGCCGAGAAGATCGCGCGCACCGTGGCCGAATCCCTTGTCGCAGCGGATCTTCTGACCGAGCGCGGCCCCGCTCGGCTGGTCGCGGATGCGCATTACATCCGGATCACCGCCCCGGGTGAGCCCGCGCCGGAGGGTGTGCACCACGACGGCCTGCTCGCCGGGTCCGCGCACCTGGTCCGGAGGGAGGGCATCACCGGCGGCGTCTCGGGCGCCTACGACACGCCCACCCACTGCCTGGAGAGTTTCGAACTCACCGAACCGCTGGACTCCTTCGTCTTCGACGACCGGAAGGTGATGCACTACACCACGCCGATCGAGCCGGTCGCCGGTGCCGAGCGGGCTTTCCGTGATGTCCTGCTGATCGGATTCCGCTCGTCATGACGGGCGTCCCGGCGTTCGTTGCCCGCCTGGACGCCCTGCTGCCCGAGGGTGAGGTGGTGGAGCTGGCGTCCGGGCTGGCCGCCATCCCGTCGTTCACCACCGAGGAGACCGCGCTCGCCGACCATATCCGAGAGCTTTTGCACCGCAACGGGATTCCCGTCTACCTACAGGAGATTTCGCCGGGAAGGCGGCAAACCGTCGCCCGGATGGGGCCGACGGCGGGCACGCCCGCGCTGCTGCTGAACGGTCATCTCGATATGGATCCGCTGGTGTTGGGGCATCCCGCCGACCCGTTCCGGGCGCAGCGGCGGGGCGACCGGCTCTACGGGGCCGGGCTGCACAATATGAAGAGTGGCCTGGCGGCGATCCTCGGCGCGGCACTTGCCGTGCGCCGCAGCGGGATCGAACTCCGGCGCCCGCTGCTTCTCGAATTCGTCGTGGGAGAACTACAGGGCGGCATCGGAACTCGGTACGCGCTGGAGAGCGGCCTGACGGCCGAGGCGGCGGTGGTGCCGGAGCCGTATTCGGTGCGCCGGATCATCACCCGCACGGCGGGGGTGCACAAGTTCGCGGTGGTGGTGCGGGGCGTCAGCGCGCATACCAGCCGCAGCGAGGAGGGAGTCGATGCCCTGCTGGTGCTGCGCAGGGTGTGCGACCTGCTGGAGGAGTGCCGACTTCCATTGCACAGCAAGGATTTTCCGACGCTGCCGCGGTTGCAGATCGCCGGTTTGGTCGCCGGGCGCGGCGAGCGGCACGACCTGTCGGGGATCAGCTACTGCGCCGACAAGGCCACCGCGCTGGTCGATCTGCGCTATCCGCCGCCGTACGAGCCCGCGGAGGTGACCGCCGCGCTGGATCAGGTGCTGGAACGCGCCTGCGCGCGATATCCCAAGGCGCGCATTACCTTCGAGCATCCGCCCGATCCGGTTTTCGGCGTCGGCGGCACCGAGATGCCCCCGATGGACGTGCCCGCCGATTCCGCGCTGGTGACCCAGGTCTCGGCGCTGCTCGCCGAAGTCTCCGACTTCACCGTCGCGGAAACCGGCCTGGCCCTGCCGTATTCGTACTGCGGCAACGACACCACCCACCTGGCCCGCGCCGGGATCGAATGCTGCCTGTTCGGCCCGCGCGGCTCCGGCCCGGACACCGAACACCACGTCCTGATCACCGAAATGCTCGCCTGCGCCCGCACCCTGGCCGCCCTGATCGTACTGCGCTGCACCTGACCCGAGGGATCACCCAAGCCCCCGCAACTGCTCACCGACGAGTTCGGCGAGCGGAATTCCGATGCGCTCGTACAGCTCCCGAGCGGTGGACAAATATCCCCGGGCCTCATCGATCCGCCCGTGCCGGGCGGCCAGGCGGCCCAGTCCGCGCAGCGCGTCCGCTCGACCGCGCCGGTCGCCGATCTGCTGGGCGACCTCGATCGAGTCCCGGTAGTAGCCCTCGGCGAGCGCGAATCGCGCCGGATCGCGGATCGACAGCTCCCGTTCGACATGCCCCAGCCCGCGCAGCGCGTCCACCTTGCCGAGCGGATCCCTGATCTCCCGGGCGAGTTGCAGCGCGTACTCGAAGTTGTTGCGCGCCTGCTCGAGATTGCCCGCCGCCCGCGCCAGATTGCCCAGCCCCCACAGTGCCCAGCCCTCGCCGTACTGGTCCTGAATGCGGCGGGCCTTGTCCAGCGCACTGGCCAGATGCTGCTGCGCCGATTTCGGATTTCCGTCCAGCCGGTCGAGATGCCCCAGGCCGCGCAGGGCGTCGCCCTCCAGCTTCACATGGTTGATGCTGCGGGCGATGTGCAGCGCGTACACGTAATGTTGCCGCGCGGCGTCGTGATTGCCGTGCAGCCGAACGGCTTCGGCGTACCCCCACTGCACCGTGCCCACCCGTTCCGGGTCGGCGAGTTCGATGGCGATGGACAGCGCCTCCTGCGACCACCGCTCGGCGGCGGTGTAGTCACAGGCCATCCGGCCCGCGCGGCCGAGACCGTCGAGGGCGTCGCATTGCGCAGGGCGGTAACCGATTTCGCAGGCGATGCGCAGCGCCTCGTTGAAATGATGCCGGGCGTCGGCATGTTCGCCGGTGATCCAGGCGGAGTGGCCGCGCTCGCATTGCACCTCGGCCAGGCAGCGCAGATCACCCAGTTCGTCGGCGATATCGCGCACCTCCAGGAATGCCTCGTCGGCCTGCACGTGTGCGCCGCGCATCCGCGCCATCCGGCCCAGCCCCAGCAGCGCCCACGCCTGCCCCGGCCGATCGCCGATATCGCGGGCGATTCCCAGCGCCCGCCCGTACAGCCGCTCCGCGACCTCCCAGAAACCGAGTCCGCACAGGTGCGCGGCCGTCAGCCGCGCCAGCTCGGTGGCTTGTGCTGTGGGAGCGGTGATTTCGAGGCAGCCGAGCAACAGCTCCTGTTCCCTGGTGAGCCAGGTCCGCGCGCGGGCGGCCTCCTCGGGCGGGTTGGGTGTCGGCCGCACGCCGACGGTGTGGAAGGGCCGGATCGCGTTCACGGTCCGCGCGACGGCCAGGCTGTGGTCGATCAACCGGCCGACCAGCGCCGCCCGCTCCGCGACCGCACCCTCCCGCTCGGCATGTAACTGCGCGCCCAGCCGCAGCATGTCGTGCATCCGGTAGCGCGGCCCGCTCGGCTCCGGCTGTGCGCCGTCGCCGGGCTCCGGCAGCGGATCCAGGAATCCCGCCTCACACAGCTTGAGTATCAACAGCTTCGCCGACGACTCGGAGACATCCGCCATCCAGGCGTAGGTCTGGGCCGTGATCTCGGTGCCGGGGAACCACCCGAGCAGCCGGACCGCGTGCTGCAGTACGGGTTCGCGCAGCCGCTGATAGGACAGTTCGAAGGCGGCGCCCACGGATTCGTCCTCGGCGGCGAAGCGCTCCAGAATATGTTCCGCCGCAGACTCGTTCGGCGTCGCGCCCACCGGAGTACCGCGGATCTCGGCGGCCAGGCTCGCGAAGTCCGCGGCGCTGTCGGCCAGCATGGTGGTGCCGTGGTGGGCGATCTGCCCGGCAATCAGCTTGAGCGCCAACGGTAATCCGCCGGAGGTCTCCGAGATCTGGCGCACCGCCGCGCGATCGTAGCCGTCGCGCAGGTTGGCGAGCCGCACCAGCAACTGCTCGGCCTCACCGAGCCGCATGCCGTCGAGATGGTAGGGATGCACCGGACCGCTGCCGGACAGTCCGGTGAGCCGCTTGCGGCTGGTGATCAGGACGAAGCAGCCGCGCGCCTGCGGTAGCAGGTCCTTGACCTGCGCGCTGTCCGCGGCGTTGTCGAACACGATGAGCGCCCGCCGCGACGCCATGGCCTGCCGCCACTGCTGTGCGCGCCGCCCCGCGTCGGCCGCGATCGCCGTCGGCGGCACCTTGATCTGGCGCAGCAGCCACTCCAGGAGGTCGGTGGGCTCGGCGGGCTCGCGGCCCGGGGTGTAGCCGAGCAGGTCGACCCAGATGGTGCCGTCGGGATAGTGCTTGTAGAACGCGCTGACCGCGTACCGCGCCAGGGCGGTCTTGCCGACGCCGGGCGGGCCGTCGATGACATGCACCGCGACCCCGCCGTGCTCCACATGCGCCGAAACCCGTTTGTGCAGTTCGGCTTTCGCCTCCTCGCGGCCGGTGAACGCGGGGACCTCGGGCGGGAGGTCGCCGACGAGCACCGCCGCCGGATCGGCGCTGCGCAGCAGTACGGCCTCGCGGTATTCGCGCTGCTCGGCGGCGGTCATATGCGCCAGGTCGGCGAGATCGACGAGTTGATCCCAGGTGGTGCCGTAGATGGTCGCCAGCTTCTTGAGCACCTCGGCCGTCGGCCGCACACCCTTCGGCCGCTGCCCGTCCGCGCCGTTGCCGCCCGGCCAGGTCTCGTATTCGGAGATGCGGCTCGGCTTCATCGTGTCGCTGTTGGAGAGGTCGTTGAACAGCTCGCAGACGTTCTCCTGGGAGAGATTCCCGGCGTAGCGCCACGCCGCCCGCGCGCGATATCCGCGCTGGCGCAATTCGGCGACGAACGGCTCGCGCATCGCGTGGTCGTCGAGGCCGAGTTCCCGGAAGCGGGCGTGCACGTCCTCGACCGCTCGCGGTCTGCGTGGCCGGTGTGGTCGGTTGGAACGGGCCACCGGGTGCCTCCCCCGACTGTTCCGGGTGTGATCCGTCTTTGGTAGCAGTACTCATTCTCCCAGGTCAAGTGGTTGTACCACTGTGAAGTAAGAGGTCCGCTCCGTGTGATCGACGCCGCCGGTCCGGCTGCTCAGCATGGAGTTATCCGCCCGGGTAGCACCGGGCAGCGGGAGAAGGGACACGCACATGGGAATTATCGTCACCGATTGGTTGATCACGAGCGATGTGGCTCTGGAGGCCGCGTTTCGCATCGATCTCCCCGGGCCGGACCGGGGTCAATGGGTGTTGTCGTATCTTCCCGCCGAGTACCGTTTCACCCGCCCGCAGGCCCTCGCGGGCATGATGCTGGCCGAGATGATCGTGCTCGATCCGCTCGCCGCCGAGGATGATTGGGACGCCGACGTGGCGTCGATGTGCGCGGCCGAATTGGGCCTGACCCTGACCCAGGCCCAGTGCCTACTGGCCCTGCGGGCACTCGGGGCGAGCGACTACGACAGCTGCGAGGACGACGATTCGCCTGAGCCGGAACCATTCTCACCCTGTACGGCCGGATGGCGGAAATGACCCAGGAGGATACCCGCCGCCGCGCCTCAGCCGAACAGGTTGCGGACGAACGGGAGTGAGTCCGGTAGGGAGGCGTTCACCGTGCCGCTGTGGTCGGTGGGGTAGGTCTTCAGTGTCACCGGTTGGTGGTTTGCCGTCAGTACCGCCGCGAAGCGCAGTGTCTGCGGGGTGACCACGTCGGTGTCGCGCAGGCCCTGGCCCAGGAAAAGTGGCTTGTCGTAACCGGATTCGGGCAGGCCCAGGTAGCGGGCGAGGAGGCCGTGCAGGTCGGGGATCTGCGCCAGCGGCCGGGCGAACAGGTTGCCGATCACCACGCCCTGCGCCGACAGCTCCTCGCCGAGCGGTAGCAGGCATTCGGTGCGCGCCCGTTCCAGCCAGGTGCGGCCGGAGTCGGTGAGGAAGGATTCGATGTCGAGTTCGGGGTAGGTGGTGCGCAGGCCGTTGAGGATGTACAGCAGGTACGCGGTGCCGTGCGGGCTCAGCCGCACCGGCGGGATCCCCGGCCCCAGCGGCGTCAGGATGTCCTCGATGTAGGCCGGGACACCGGTGCCGACCGCGCCGCGGTAGTCGAGTTCCGGTCCGCCGAATTCGGTTGCGTAGCGGGCGGTTTCGACGGCCGCGCCGCCGCCCTGGGACTGCCCGACCACGACCCACCGGTTCGACATCGACGGGTAGTGCCGGGTCGCGGCCTTGACCGCGTCGACCACGTTGTGCGCCTCGACCACACCGTTGAGATAGGGATGATCCCCGGGCGTCCCCAGCCCCGCGTAGTCGGCGGCGACGATCGCGTAGCCCTGCCGCAGCCAGGTACCCAGATAGGCCCAGTCCCGCGCGACATCGCCCGGGCCGCCGATGCTGTAGGCGCAGTCGTCGCCGAGCCCGACCGTGCCGTGCGCCCACGCGACGACCGGCCACCCGCCGGGCGGCGGCGGGCCCGGCGGGAAGTAGACCGCGGCACTGGCGACGGTGGGTTCGTCACGGACCGTCGTGGAGGCGTAGAGCATCCGCTCGGAGTTCACCGAGCCCGGCAGCGTGGCCTGCGCGGACAGGGGCTGCACGGATGTCACGGTGCCGGTCGCGGCGGGCGCCGCGCTCGCGCCGGTCGGCAGGACCAGAATTCCCGCCGCGGACAGCAGCGCGCTGACCGCGAGGATGATCGCTTTCCGCATCGCGTTCCTTTCGCCGGTTCGGCACCGATACCCCCTTCCTGCGGTGCGAGCACCAGTCTGACACTTGGACGAGCGTCCAGCACTGCCGGTGTGCCGGTGGGGAGGAAAGTGGCCGGGCGCACACGGACTGCGGCCGCCCGAACTTGTGAAGGTCCTCACAGGCGGGAATGGCGGCCGCGAAATCCGGGCGGTGGCCGATATCACCGAAACAGTACGGGCGTTACGCAAAACCCCACGTCAGACCTACTCGGTAGTAGACTAGGGACATGCAATTGCCGGGCAAATTTTGCAGACTTAGCAAATGTCCTGGTCCAGCTAGCAGAGATTCACACTAGCAACAGGTAGACGGCAATTTTTCGGTGTGCCATCGTGTGGATGTACACCCGATGGGCCTAGCAAGCCTGCAAATTGCCGCTCCAGCAGAGTTCGGACATCGCGACGGATTCCGAACATGGGGCACGACCGAACAAAGAAGTGGAGTCAGAGATGTCGACTGCCGGCACCCCGAAGACCGCTGCGGAAATCCAGAAGGACTGGGACACCAATCCCCGCTGGAAGGGCGTCACCCGTAACTACACCGCCGAGCAGGTTGCCAAGCTGCAGGGCACCGTCGTCGAGGAGCACACCCTCGCCCGCCGCGGTGCCGAGATCCTGTGGGAGCAGGTCAACGGCGGCGTGGACTACATCAACGCCCTGGGCGCGCTGACCGGCAACATGGCCGTGCAGCAGGTCCGTGCGGGTCTGAAGGCCATCTACCTGTCCGGTTGGCAGGTCGCCGGCGACGCGAACCTCTCCGGCCACACCTACCCCGACCAGAGCCTCTACCCGGCCAACTCGGTCCCGGCCGTGGTGCGCCGCATCAACAACGCGCTGCTGCGCGCCGACGAGATCTCCCGCGCCGAGGGCGACACCTCCGTCGACAACTGGCTGGTCCCGATCGTCGCAGACGGTGAGGCCGGCTTCGGTGGCGCGCTGAACGTCTACGAGCTGCAGAAGGCCATGATCGCCGCGGGTGCCGCCGGTACCCACTGGGAGGATCAGCTCGCCTCGGAGAAGAAGTGTGGTCACCTGGGCGGCAAGGTCCTGATCCCGACCTCGCAGCACATCCGCACCCTGACCTCCGCCCGCCTGGCCGCCGACGTGGCCGGCACCCCGACCGTGGTCATCGCCCGCACCGACGCCGAGGCCGCCACCCTGATCACCTCCGACGTGGACGACCGCGACAAGCCGTTCATCACCGGTGAGCGCACCGCCGAGGGCTTCTACCACGTCAAGAACGGCATCGAGCCCTGCATCGCGCGTGCCAAGGCCTACGCCCCGTTCTCCGACCTGATCTGGATGGAGACCGGCACCCCCGACCTGGAGCTGGCCCGCAAGTTCGCCGAGGCCGTCAAGAGCGAGTTCCCCGACCAGCTGCTGGCCTACAACTGCTCGCCGTCGTTCAACTGGAAGAAGCACCTGGACGACGCCACCATCGCGAAGTTCCAGAAGGAGCTGGCCGCGATGGGCTTCAAGTTCCAGTTCATCACCCTGGCGGGCTTCCACGCGCTGAACTACTCGATGTTCGACCTGGCCTACGGCTACGCCCGCGAGGGCATGACCGCCTACGTCGACCTGCAGGAGCGCGAGTTCGCGGCCGAGGAGCGCGGTTACACCGCCACCAAGCACCAGCGCGAGGTGGGTGCCGGCTACTTCGACGCCATCGCCACCACCGTCGATCCCGACAGCTCGACCACCGCGCTGAAGGGCTCGACCGAAGAGGGCCAGTTCCACTGAGTTCCCGTCCCATCGGGTAACTCCGCCGCCCCGGCGTCGCCCGGGGCGGCGGCGGGGCCGGGGGGGGGGGGGGGGGGCCGGCGGGCACCGGGTTCCCCACCCCCCGGCCCCCGGCTTCCGCCCTCCCCGCCCTTCCCACTGAACAGCCCCAGTGGGGAGGGCATCCTTATAGCGTTCCCCGTCGAAGGATCGGGCTCACCGGCCCGCTCTTTCGCCCCACCCCCACCGTGACCGAACAACCAGCAGGAGCGGGACGTGAGCAGCGAAAAGATTCAGCGCGTCGGCATTATCGGCGCCGGACAGATGGGTGCCGGCATCGCGGAGGTGTGCGCGCGGGCGCATGTCGATGTGCTCGTGTTCGAACAGACGAGGGAACTGGCCGCCGCCGGACGCGCCCGCATCCTACGCTCGCTCGATCGCGGTGTATCCAGCGGCAAGATCACCGAGCGGGAGCGCGAGCAGACCGCCTGGCGGCTGCGCTTCACCTCCGATCTCGGCGACTTCGCCGACCGCCAGCTGGTGGTCGAGGCCGTCCTCGAGAACGAGGAGGTGAAGACCTCGATCTTCGCCGAGCTGGACAAGGTCGTCACCGACCCGAACGCCGTGCTCGCCTCCAACACCTCGTCCATCCCGATCATGAAGATCGCGATGGCCACCGCCAACCCCGACCGCGTGGTCGGCATGCACTTCTTCAACCCCGTGCCGGTGCTGCCGCTGGTGGAGCTGGTGACCACGCTCAAGACCAGCGAGGCGGTCTCCAAGCGGGCCGAGAACTTCGCCGCCGAGGTGCTGGGCAAGCAGGTCGTGCGCTCGGCCGACCGCTCCGGTTTCGTCGTGAACGCGCTGCTCGTGCCGTACCTGCTGTCGGCCATCCGGATGGTCGAGTCGGGCTTCGCCACCAAGGAGGACGTCGACAAGGCGATGGTGCTCGGCTGCGCCCACCCCATGGGCCCGCTGGCACTCACCGACCTGGTCGGCCTCGACACCGTGAAGTCCATCGCCGACTCCATGTACGCGGAATTCAAGGAACCCCTGTACTCCGCCCCGCCCCTCCTGATGCGCATGGTCGAGGCGGGCCTGCTCGGCAAGAAGTCCGGCGCCGGCTTCTACCAGTACAACAACAATCGATGAGGACTCCCGTGCCCGGGGGCCCCCCGGGGCGCGGGGCACCCGCCCAACGCTGGATGGGCCCCCCCCGGGGTGTGGGCACGGGGCGCCGAATGTGTTCGGGGGCGGCGGCCAGCCATGCGG
>NZ_JARWQD010000240.1 GCF_029869545.1 Nocardia wallacei
CCCCCCCCCCGCCCCCCCCCCGCACCGCACCCCCCCCCCGCTGTTTTCGGCCCGCGTACCAGCGTTGTGCTCGGGCTGCGTTTTTCATGTTCTCTCACTTGGCTTTCGTGTTCCCACACCCGATGGAGAAGCTCGTGACCAGCCAACACATCAAGGTCGTCATCGTCGGCGCCGGTCCCGCCGGACTCGTCCTCGGTAATGCACTGCTGCGCAACGGAATCGACTGCGCCATCGTCGAACAACGCACCCGCGCCTACGTCGAACAACGCGCCCGCGCCGGCCTGATCCAGCACCGCACCGTCGAAGCCCTGCGCGACCTCGGCCTCGCCGAGCGTCTCCTCGCCGCAGGCGCCCGCCACACCAGCTGCGAATTCCGTGCCCAGGACCTCCGATTCACCCTCGACTACGCCACCCTCGCCGACGGCGCCACACACACCATCTACCCCCAGCAGAACCTCGTCCGCGACCTCATCGCCGCATTCATCGCCGACGGCGGCGACCTGCGCTTCGACACACCAGTCATCCGACTGCACCCCTGCCGCGAGCACCCTGCGGTCGCACTCGGCGACGGCACCGAACTCACCTGCGACATACTCGCCGGAGCCGACGGCGCACACGGCGTCACCCGCGCCGCGCTCCCGGCCACGGCGATCGGCGAGCACCACCGCCACTACCCGTACCGGTGGATCACCGTGCTGGCCGCCGCGCCGCCGTCCACCACACAGATCATCTACGGCGCCCATCGCGATGGCTTCGCCGGCCACATGCTGCGCACCTCCACCGTCAGCCGCTACTACCTGCAGTGCGGCATCGACGACACACCCGACGACTGGCCCGACGACCGGATCTGGGAAGCACTGCAGCACCGCCTCGCCACCAGCGACGGCTGGACCCTCACCGAAGGCCCCATCCTGGACACGGGCCTGCTGGACATGAGCACCTTCGTCACCACCGGCATGCAGGCCGGAAACGTGTATCTGCTCGGTGACGCCGCCCACGTGATCACCCCGGCTGGGGGCAAGGGCATGAACCTCGCCATCGGCGACGCCATCGAACTCGCCCGCGCCATCGGCGCCCGCCTGCACCAGGGCAGCACCGAACACCTGAAGCTGTACACGAGTAATCGGCTCGGGCCGATATGGCAGGCCCAGCACTTCTCCGACTGGCTGCTGCATCTGATCAACACCGCACCCGCCGACGATGATCCCGACTTCGACTACCAGCTGCGTCGCGCACGGCTGACCGAGCTCGCCCACCGGGCGGACCTGGCGACCTGGTTCGCCCGCAATTACGCCGGACTGGAGGTGAACGCGCGATGAGCCTGGTTGTGCAGAAATATGGCGGCACCTCGCTCGGCGACGCCCACAAAATCCGCCACGTGGCCCGCCGCGTCGCCGCCACCGTCCGCGACCGGCAACCGGTCGTGGTCGTGGTGTCGGCCATGGGCGGAACCACCGACACCCTACTCGCACTGGCCCGCACGCTCACCGACGACCCGCACCCGCGCGAACGCGATCTGCTGCTCAGCACCGGCGAGCAGACCTCGGCCGCCGCCCTCGCGCTCGCCCTCCACGAGCTCGGCACCCCCGCCCGATCCTTCACCGGACGAGACGCCGGCATCACCACCGACGGCGTCCACGCCCGCGCCCACATCACCGACATCGACCCCACCGCCCTGCAGGAATGCCTCGCCACCGGAATCGTGCCCGTGGTCACCGGATTCCAGGGAGTCGCCGCCGACACCGACGAGATCACCACCCTCGACCGCGGCGGTTCCGATACCACCGCCGTGGCGCTCGCTGCCGCGTTGGGCGCCGAGACCTGCGAGATCTACACCGACGTCGACGGCGTCCATACCGCCGACCCCCGGCACGTGCCCGGCGCACCCACGATCACTCACCTCACCTACGAGGACATGAGCGAACTCGCCGCTAACGGCGCCACGGTCCTCGCGCACACCGCAGTCGACTACGCCGCCCGCCACCACGTGTCCCTGCACGTCCGGTCCAGCGCTACCGATCTCGACGGCACGCGGATCGGCACCACCACCGGCCCGACACGAACGGTCACCGACCGGCACGGCACCGTCATCGCCGTCACACACCAAACCAACCAACTGCGTTGCCGACTCGTCGCCGTCGACCCCACCGCGCTGACCACAGTCTTCATCGCCCTGGCCGACACCGACCTCCCCCTCGACATGCTCACCTACCGAACCGGTGACACGAGCAACCCGCCAGCGCTGCAATTCACCGTCCACGACCACGACCACGGCCCCGCCGACCACGTACTGTCGACTCTCGCCAGAGCGAACGGTCTCGACGGCCACGAATGGTCCGGGCCCATCGGCAAACTCACCCTCGTCGGCCACGGCCTCGCCACCCCACGCGTCCTGTCCCGGGCATTGAATGTGCTTCGCTCCCACCGCATCACCGTCGAGGACCTGTCCGTCCATCCCCGCCGCATCTCCATCACATGCCCCCGCGACGCAACCCACCACGCCCTGAGCCACCTGCACCACGCGTTCTTCGCCTCTGACAACATCCGCACCGCCACACCGGCATTGGCCACCATCACCCGCAAACAAATCGCCGCCGCACACTGACACGAACCCCACGATCCCGCCGGCCCGAGCCGACACGCCACCGGCACCCGCTCATCCGACCGGCTCAGGCCGCCGGACCACCAGCACGCAACCGCGAAAGCACCGGGCCCAGTACCGGATCCGGTTCCAGCTGCGAATAGATCGACGACAAAGTGGCCTCTAAAGCAGCCGTAAAACAGCACAGCCGCCTCGAAGATCGTCCGGCCGCCGCGGGTGAGTTCGGCCGTCACACCCCGCCCATCCGTCGGGCACGCACCACGTTGCACCAACTCGGCCAGCTCCAGCCGAGCCACCAACCGCGTCATCGAACTGGCATTCAATCCCACCGCATCGGTCAGCTCCTGCATCCACAACCGCCCCGTCGCCGACTCCGCCGGTGCTCGGTGAGGAGGTCCCCTCGCGGGTGGAATACGCTGCCCCAGTGGTCGTCTCGGCCCGGGTGGTTGTGGTTGCCGCGACAGACGAAGTAGTCGCGGCCGGCAACGCCCCACGCGTCGAGACGAGACCACACCGCCCGCGCCTGCTCCACCGTACCGGAATCGGTGAGTTCACCGGCCACGATCAGATGATCGACGGCGCGGTCCGGCCCGGCGCAGCTCGTCCAGCACGGCATCGAACATGATCCCGAGATGATCGTCGGTGTCATGGCACACCCCCGGTAGGAACCGGTCAACAGCAACCCGCTGACGTGTTCGCCGTAGTGCAGGTCATTGGTGAGCGCGACGGTCCCCAACAGTGGCCCCGGCGGCATCAACGTCGCAACAATGCCAGTGCTCTCCGGAGTCCCGGGACGCCGGGTGACCAGCGCTCGCCCGGCTCCGCGCGCTGCCCGCTCGAATACGCCTCGAACCGGTACCTGTGGCCGATTCCGACCCATTCACCTCTGCATAGTGATATGCGGTTGGACACGGGTCGAAGTAGACCGTCCGTGCCCTTCCGCAGCCGTCGGCCGACGCCAAGCGTACCTCGGTGTCGGCGGGGCGGACCGCAGTCTCCCCACCCGGTCCCGGGCCCGACTGGTCCAGATCCAGCACCACCCACCGGTCCGTGACGGTCACCACCTCCAGATCCGAGGAATCGATCGAATCACGCCATGCCCAAACATAGTTCAACCTCGGCATCGACAGCGAGGCGAACCTCGGCGCCCCGACCCCCACCGCCCCCATCGCCGACATTGCCCAGCCACACCGTCCGAAGCCGCATGCTCGTCATGGGTGCCCTCCGGCTGACGGAACGGCCTTCAGCATTCGACATTTGCGGCTATCAACCGGCAGCCCACAACCGACGGGCTGCGCTACGAGGCAAACACTCGGCGAGTCACCGGCTCATCCTCACGAAAGACAAATCGGTCGACGCAGGGCCGACCGGCTACGGCATCCGAGGATGCGGGAGGATCGGCGAACGGGCCGTAGAACACATACAGGTCCCAATACTCCCCAGACCCATCCTCCTTACGACGAACATCGAACCCGATCTCGCGCACCGGGCGCCAGAAATCACCACCGCGCGGATCACGAATCACATCGCCATGACGGACCTCGGTCACACGCACCGTCTCCGTACCCATCCTCGCAATTCCTCACAGCCGTCGATAGTTGATTGCCCCGCCCCGCACAGTGATTATCGCGCACCTCACGACCCAGTCAAGGGCACATTGCCTCTTGACGCCCAGGCGTTGCCAGCACCTGCGGCAGGTGTATCCCAGCACCGACGACCCGCTCCGGACACCTCCACGTCAAACTGCCGACATCCAGCGGTGCCATGCTATGAGGTGCGGCGCGTCAACCCGAGACAACCTTCGCCTCGGCAAGCGACTCCACGACCCCCACATGTGCAGTCCCTACGGGGCGAGACACCCGCTGCGCGCCGCTCGGGGTCAAATCCCCACCGGCCCCATCCTCCGTACGACGCGACATGGTGACGGGGGCGCAATCACAACAGCCATCCAGACGATCGGCGCTCCGGGATTCCTCGAAGACAACGGATTTCACCATCAGTACCCGGCAACCGGTAAACATGAATCATGAGGGACTGTGGAGTGTATGGATCGAGAGCCGCTGCACGCTCACCGGGACGGACCGTCTGAGAGCCGGCACACCGTGCACGACGCATCCGACCTGGCGCAGGCATGCGTGTTCTACGAATGGCTCATGACCGAAGCCGACGCACTCGACGCGGCACTACAACCCAGCTGACCCGCGCAGCGTCCTACGAGCAAGCACCGAGGCCCTGCTGCTCGACCACGACCTGCGCGAAGTCCGCCGCTGCTTGAACCAGCTACTCACCCGATTTCACGAACCGAACTGACCTCCTCCGAGCAGAGGACAACACCCTAATCACATTGGTAGCGGCGGCATTCCTCCACGGTTGGGTAATGCAGCGGCCCTGGTCCAGCCGCCCTTCTCCGCGCGAAAACTCTCTGCGCCCACGGTTTTGCAACACACTCCACAGCCGAAGTTCTCCTGCAGTACTCGGCAGAGTGACCTGAAGGTTGATAGCGGTTAATCCCCAGTCGGGATGCCGCACAAGGTAATCGGCGAGAATCTGACCGGTGTGTCTACGGCCGAGGGGACGAACCGGAGCGCATACGCCGAGATCACCCCGCTCTACCGGTGCCTCGACATCGTGCACGGCACGGCCCTGGCCCGCGCCGAACGACGACTGCAACGCAAGTTCACAATCCTGTTCGAGGCCAACACGATTCACTGCTACCTGCAGGACTCCTACGCACAGATCCAAGCCCGGGGCAGCCGTACAGCTGTACGTGCCACTGCTCGCCGAATGCTTCGCCCGACAACAACTCCAAGCCCGAGCCAAACTGGAGGGCCGCCTCGAACACGCGATCCCGCTGGTGCTGGCACCGCCGCACGTTCAAAGTCCGTACCATGGTGGTGGATCCGACTGCGTCGTGCCCGCCGGACCCCGTCTCGCGCGCGTTCGATCAGGGCCGCCCAGACGAATGGGTGCCGCGGGCGCGGAACTACGATTCGGTGCGAGATCTGGTCGCCGAGCGGGTGGCGAAATCGCAGGGCCGGATCTCGGCCGAGCGACTACTGCCGGCCGCGCAAGCGGCCGGTTACGAGGGGGCACCGCGGAACTTCCGGCGACTGGTCGCCGACCAGAAAGGCGTTGTGGCGCAAGGATCATCATCGGGCCGCCGTCCGGCGGTGTGGTCGCTGGGTGAGTAGTTGGTGATCGAGTGGGGCCGAGACCGCACCGGGGTTGCAGTTGTTCTGCGCGGTGCTGGCATTCTGGCGGTGGCGGTTCGTTGCGTTCGCTGCGGACCAGCGGCAGTCGACCACCCTGGCGTTGCTTGCAGAGGTGTTCGCCGCCCTCGATGGTGTTCCCGCCCGGGTGCTGGCCGACCGGATGGGCTGCCTCAAGGGCGGGGTGGTCGCGGGCGTGATGGTTCCGACCGCTGAATATGTCCGGTTCGCAACGCATTACGGTTTTCGCCCCACTGGCACCCCGCAGCCCCGCCCGGCCGGTGACGCACTGATCCTGGACCTGCCGACCGCACCCACCCGCTCCCTCGACGCCGGGCTACGGCGCCTGAAACTGGCTGCGGCCCGCCGGACCGCCCCGGAAGTGCTGCAGGTCGCGAAGACACAGCGGTGGATCCGGGAAGAGGTGCTGCGCACCCTGATTGAGGCCAAACTGGCCGCCTGCGACTCCTCCAACGCCCGCATCCGACTCAAAGCTGCCGCGTTCCCGGTCCTCAAACCCTCGACAGCTTCGACGTCGCCGCATCATCGATCCCGCAAGCAACCTTCGACTACCTGTCCTGGAATGGGTTCGCGCGCAACACAGTACCGCACTGATCGAATCGGTCGATATCCGAGGGTAGCAGACCGCGTGGGAAGAGGTGTCTAACGCGCGATATTCGGCGCTTACGCAATGATGCCCTGGGCGCAGTTCTCAAGGCATCACGAAAGCTGTTGTGGCTATTGCTATTTCTTGCCGGATCCGCCGCTGTTGGCATCGTCCGCACCTGCGTAGTGGGCTCAGCTGGGAACTCTGTCGCACTACATGTTTGACTACGAGATGTAGCGGACGATTCCATCGGCCGCGGACTGTTCGATGGCGGCGAGGAGTCGGTGGTGGCGCAGGGCGGTCTCGAAGCTGGGATGCGGTTGTCGGGCTTCGGTGATGGCCTGGGCGACCTCCTGATAGAGGGCTGCGATATTGGCGGGCAGGCCGACCTGGATGATGGCGGGGACGGTGCGGTAGGTGTCGGGCATGGCCAGGGTCTCGTCGCCGATCCGGATGTCCCAGTCACCCCAATTAATGAATGTCCTAGGCTGGGTTGGGGTGGCGGTCAACGTTGCGTCGCTGCCGACGAACTCGAGGCGGAACCCGTAACGGGCGGGCCCGTTGCCGCCGTGCATGACGACCGACGCGGTGGCGCCGCTGGCCAGCAGCACGTGGCTGGGCGTGGCGTTGGGCACCGTCTGTTTTGTCCGGCGATGAGCACGCGGTCGTGCGCGCGGGCAGCCGTGTGGAGACTTCGGTCAGTGGGCCCGCGACACGTTCGAGTGCGGCCAGGAAGTGACCAGCCATGATGCTCAGGATGTTCGTTCCCTCCGAACCGTCGAGGCCGAACACCAGGTCCGGCCATATTCGACTCCCGCCCCAGGGGGCGCCCTCCGCCACCAACGCGACCGATTCGAGCGTGCCGATCCGGCCGTCGGCCAGCAGATTCCCGACGAAGCGGGCACTCGGGGAATGGTGGCCTTGGAGGACGACCGCGTGAACGATGCCTGGCGGCGGTAGCGGCCTCGGTCAACTCGCCCGCTTCGTCGGCGTTGATGCCCAGTGGCCACTCGGACACGACGTGCTTGTCGGCGTCGAGCGCTGCCCTGATCACGGCGGCATGCCCGGACGTCTTCACTGACACGACGACCAAGTCGACCTCAGGGTGCGCGATGAGTTCGCACGCGCCGGCGAAGGCGTGCCGTACGCCGTGAGCGGCCGCCGCCCGGTCCGCGCTGGCTTGGTTGGTGGTCGCGACCGGCGGTCACCTCGAACTCCTCGATCGCTGCGAGCGCGGGTAGGTGCGAGTTATCCGCCCAGCCGCTGGCCCCGACAACTCCGACTCGGATCATGTATCCCACTCCTAGTTCTGTACCTTTCCGTAATACCAATAGGTAAAATATGGAGAGGGCAACGGAGGACGGCATGCCCGGTGGACGCCCACGCTCGTTCGACGCAGACACCGCACTCGACCGCGCATTGGAGGCGTTCTGGCGCAACGGCTTCGAAGGCACGTCGCTGGCCGACCTGACCGCCGCGATGGGCATCAACAAGCCCAGCCTGTATGCCGCCTTCGGCAACAAGGAGGAACTGTTCGGCAAGGTCCTTGCCCGCTACCTCGACGGCCCCGGCGCCTACGCCGCCAACGCGCTGGACGCGTCTACCGGCCGCGAGGTCGTCGAGCGGCTGATCCACGGAGCCGTCGACCTGACAGCAGGCGACAGCACGCCCCATGGTTGCCTGTGCGTCAAGACCGTTCAAGGCTGCGGATCCGACACGCACGCTGTACACCAGGACGTCGTTGCGGTGCGCAAAGCCGGCGAGGCGGCACTGCGACGGCGGCTCGAGCAGGCCACCGACCTGCCGACCCACCAGGAACCAGCCGACCTGGCCGCACTCGTCCACACGATCTCGGACGGCATCGCCGTCCAGGCAGCGGCCGGGCGCAGCCGCGACGAGCTGCGGCAGGTGGCCAACTCAGCGCTGCGCGCCCTCTTGGACGAAGGCACGTAGACCCCACCGTGACGAGCGCCGGGTCGGGGCCAGAAGAGGGTGTCGCGGACACGGAGCGGCCGGTACCCGGTCGGTACGAGCCGGGCAAGTTCAGCGGCGGTGTCAACTCGATGGCGCCGAAGAAGTTGATGTTCTCGCTGTGAGCCGGGCTGATATGCGCCAGCACATCGTCATCGATCCGGCGTCCGGGCTCTGCGCATCTGGTCGACGGCGAGGACCGGTGAGCAGCCATGCGTCCAGCTCCGTGCACCCGCTCAGGTGTGAACTCGGGCGCGAGCCATGGTCGCTGCTCGTCGACCCAGCCGCGTCCGACAGACCACTCGCCGGCTACTTCTTCCGCGATGGTCCGCGTCAGCGGCGAGACGGCGGACAGGGCGATGACCCAGTCCGATCGCGGCGACACACGCCCGCAGCGTTCGCCGTGGGATCCAGCCTACCGGAGCAGAGCGGCGGCGGGGGCGTATGCCGACCGCAGGTCAGGATCTCCGGGCGGGCGCGCGGAGCGAGGGGCAGTAGACGAGCTCTTGGGTGCGCCCGTCCATGATCCGGCTGTCGAGCAGTTCGAGGTCGAAGTCGTC
This sequence comes from Nocardia wallacei, assembly GCF_029869545.1. Classification (GTDB taxonomy): domain Bacteria; phylum Actinomycetota; class Actinomycetes; order Mycobacteriales; family Mycobacteriaceae; genus Nocardia; species Nocardia wallacei_A. The sequence goes on from NZ_JARWQD010000240.1 coordinate 8,950, forward strand.
AGCACCCGCGAGGACCGGGCTGGTCCCGGTCCTGCCCGAGATCGCGGGGAAGATCGTCACCTGCACGCGGTCGACCAAGCCAGCGGCCAGCAGTGACCGGTTGAGCGACAGGCTCCCCGGCGAACGCAACGGCACATCCGATTCCTCCTTGAGCCGGGCCACGATCTCGGCGGCGTCACCCTTCACAATGGTCGCGTCCGGCCAGCCGAGGGTGTCCCGCAATGTGGACGACACCACGGTCGCCGGCATGTGCATCGTCCGGATATTCCATTCATCGAGCGCGTTGGGATCGATGCCGGAGGACATGATCTGCGCGATCTCCCGGAAGGTATTGGCCCCGAACACCATTCGTTGGTCAGTGGCGAACAGAGTCGCGCGGTGTTCGAGCAGTTCAGGTCCCTGCTTGCCCCAGTAGCCGCCCCAGTCCGCATCATCGGCGTAGGAGCCGTAGCCATCGAGGGTGGTGAAGACGTCCCAGGTATAGGTGGCGGTCATAGCGCTCCTCAGGTGTCGTTCGATCGGATGGACGAAACAGGTGGCCAGAGCTGGCGGCCGACGGCCAGCGCGGCGACGTGGTACGGGGGCAGCGGTTCGTCCTCGGCAACTACCTCGACCAGCACCGCGTCCACGTCCAGACCGTTCTGCAGACGGGATACGTCGGTGCCTGCAGCGCACACGACGACATAGAGCACCGCTTCGGGCGTCCCAAGCCTGCGGGCCTTCACGATGCGGCGCAAGCCCGGTTGACCGGACACGCGGGCGAGCAGATCGGTCTCGGCGGGTAAGCCGTCGGGATCGGCGGCAGAAAAGAACGGGGCGAGATCCGCGCAGCCCAGTACAGGACCGGTGTCGACTCCGGGCGGGAGGACTCGCTCCGGGCGGGTGAGGTCGATGCCGTAATAGGTGACCTTGTGGGTCAGGGAGCGCTCCAGGTCTTCCAGTTCGCGAGCGGCCAACAGTGAGCGGAGGGTCGCCAGTTCCCCGTCTGGGAGCCGTCCCGCCAGGCGGCGCAGCAGGTCGACGAGAACTGTTATCTCGTTCAACCGCGACCGACCGTCAGCGCGGAGTTCGGGAGGCGGGGCCCGGATGACAAATCCATCTGCCGGTTGTGTCGCGTTACGGGTTCGCCGTGGTCCGCGCGGGCAGTTCGGCTATGCCGAGCCTGCTGCGCAACCAGCGCAGGACCGGAGGCGCGACCTGCTCCACCGCGGATGCGGCGATGATCCAATGCGGCAGGCCGGGATGTACCTGATGTTCGGCTCGGTAACGGGCTGCGATGCGCGCCGAAATCCACGGCGCGACATTGCGATCGGCGCCGGCGCTGACACACAGGACCGGGCAGGTTACCGCTGCGGGATCGACACGGACCGACGGCGAGCCGAAGGTCATGGCCCGAAAGACCCGCCCGGAATCGGGAACCAGCTGCGAGATGATCCGCGCTTGCTCGGCCGCGGCGAGCGTGCTCAACGGGACCGCTCGCATCGTTCGCGGGCTCGGCAGGAACGACCGGCCTGCCAGCACGGCAGGCAGAACCGGGAACAGGTGCGGCAGTGGCCGCAGTTGCGGCCACAGCACGCCGGGCGGGATGGAGGCCAGCAACACCAGGGCACGGCAGACCCGAGCCGCGGCCACTTTCTGCGCGACCAACCCGCCCATGCTGTGCCCGATGACGATCGCTTCCCGCCCCAGATCGTCATAGGCGGCGAGGGCCGCGTCGACGCAATCGCGCACACCGGTGCGCCGAAGCACTCGATGATCGATGGGATCACGTCCGGGCAAAGCCGGTGCCACACAGTCGAAGCCGGCCCGGGCGAAGAAGCCGAGCCACGGCTCCAGCAGCGCCGGACGCCCGAAGACGCCGTGCAAGAACAGAATCGGCGGGTTCTCCCCGGAGCTGTCGGTCATGGCTCCCCTTGTTCTCTCGAGTCCTGCGGCGTGGCCTGGCAGGTGCATGCGAATACCGGACTACCAGTATCCTTTCCAGCTGCCGATCGGCACAACCAGTGACAGCGGCGGCTATCCACAGCGTGGATACCCACTTGGCCGCCTACTCGGCAGCGGCCTGCGACCACGGACGGTCGACATTGCTGGCCAGCATCCTCAGCTTGTGCTCGGTGTCGGGGTGATCGTTCGGATGAAAAACCAACAGCAACTGACCGGGATTCTGCGGCAGGTGCAGCACAGTGTCGGTCAATCGCAGCTCACCCACCTCCGGATGATTCAGATCGACGCCACCGAGCGGCCTGGAGCGGACACAATGCGAACTCCACAGCGTGGCGAACTCGTCGCTTTCCTGCCGCATGCTGCTGACCAGGCCTGCCAGTCCCGAATCACCGGGATGGTGTGCGCAGGCAACCCGCAATCGGCCGACGATATCCTCGGCGACGTCTCGCCAATTCTGGAACAGTGCGCGCGATTCGGCGTCGACAAGAACGGTCCGGATCCAGTTCACCGTCCCGTCCTGCGGCGCGTCGAACGACAGGTGCGAAGCAAATACCTTGTGCGCGAGGCGGTTCCAGCCCAATACCGTCAGATCGTGGCCGAGCACCCCGGCCGGCGCGGACAGGCTGCTCAGCAGTGCCGACAGCGCGGGATCGAGCCGGGCGGCCGGACTGACCCGCCCACGCCTCGGCTGGAATCCGGCCAGCCTGCACAGGTACGCGCGCTCGTCGTCGTCCAGCAGCATCGCTGTCGCCAGCGCCTCGACGATATCGGCCGACGGCACCCGAACGGAGCCTTGTTCGATTCGCGTGTAATAGGAAGGACTGAGTCCCGCCAGTGCGGCGATTTCTTCGCGACGCAGCCCGGGAACCCTCCGCGCAGTGCCGTCGAACATCTCGAGCTTCGTCGGATCCAGCACGTTGCGACGACTACGAAGGAACTCTCCGAACGTTTTCGCGGTCGAATCCTGTGGCCGCATAGACGCATATGCTACCGAGTTTCCCGGCCCTTCACCGACCATAACCGCACTATCCGCCCGCTCGGAGCCGTGCTCGCCGGGCAGCACGACGAGGGGACCGAGGCCGCCGCTACCCTCGGCTCGGAAAACGACATCCTCATAGAGTTCGCAACAGCCGGATTCAATGGGATCCTCGCCCAGATCGCGACGGAGCGCGTAGAGTTGATCACCAGATCGGCCACCGTGATCGTGCGTCGATGCCCCACTCCGGATTGCACGATGCTCTTCGTCAAGAACCAGGATTCCACCGGCGCTGCCTATTCCCTGACCCAAACCCCCTTGACGCGAGGCATTTCTCGCGGACGTGCTGCGGCGCGCCATAACTTCGCGTCACGCTCTATTGAAAACTATTTCCAATAGATTTCAGGATCTCGGCCGTGGACGTACGGCTGCTAGGCCCGCGATTCGGCGGCTTTCCGCCAGACAGCGCTGCGCAGCAGTCGCAACCCGTTGAGCCCGACGATGACGGTGGAGCCCTCGTACCCCGCTACGCCCAGCGGCAGCGGGAGGGTGCCGACGAGGTCCCACACCACCAGCACGGCGATGAAGGTCGCGGCGATGGCAAGATTCGCGATCACCACGCGGCGGGCACGGCGAGCGAGTGCTATCACGGTGGGGGCGGTCTCGAGGTCAATCGCTGCCACATCGCGGGTGATCACCGCGTCGGCGGTGTCCAGGGCGAGATCGGAACCGGTGCGGCCCATGGCGATTCCCACGTGTGCGGCGGCGAGTGCGGGCGCGTCCGTTGACGCCGTCGCCGATCAGCGCGACCTTCGCGCCGGCGTCCGAGAGCGCGCGGACCGCAGCAGCCTTGTCCTGCGGGAGCAGCCCGGCGCGCACCTCGGCGATGCCGATCTGAGTGGCGAGATGGCTTGCGGCACGAGCATTGTCGCCGGTCAGCAAGAGCGGCTCGGAGCAGGTGACCGTACGCAGCCGAGTCACCGCCGCCTCCGCACAGGGACGTGGGCGATCCGCCAGACCGAGCACCCCAACGGCGACGCTGTCCACGCTGACGACCACGGCCGTGCACCTGAGGGCCTCCAGCCGATCGACCGGGGCTTGCGCCGCGCTGTCGGGCGCTCGGCCGCCAGCGGGCCGGTGGTCAGTATCCGAAAGGTAGTCGGCCCTGCCTATTTCGACCATCCGACCGCCCACACGGGCACGCACGCCCCGCCCCGGCATCGACTCGAAGTCCTCGACCGGCTCCGGCGTGATACCGCGCTCCCGCGCTGCGGCGACCACGGCGCGGGCCAGCGGATGCTGCGAGGGGTGCTCGGCAGCGGCAGCGAGCCGCAGCAGTTCCGATTCTCCCACACCGCGATCCGGCAGGACGCAGACCTCGACCACCTGCGGCGCGCCCGTGGTGAGCGTGCCGGTCTTGTCGAGGCGACCCGATCCACGGTACCCAGATGTTCCAGCACCACAGCCGATTTCACCAGCACGCCATGGCGTCCTGCATTGGCGATCACCGACAGCAGCGGCGGCATGGTGGCCGGCACCACCGCGCACGGTGACGCCGCGATCATGAAGGTCACGGTCTTGCCGTCGAGATTCAGTGCTTTCGCGGTCGCGGTCGGGCCGACGTCCTTGGCGACCAGCGCGTGGATCTCGGCGTGGCGTTGCCGGGTCGCCGCTTCTGGCCGTGCTGACGCCGGTGTCCGGCCCGCCGGTGCCGGGTCGGGTCGGGCGACCGCTGCGTGTTCGTCGTCCTCGCGCAGGCATTTACGGTGCGCGCGAACAACTTTGTCGACTGCGGTGGTCAGATTGTGGAGCAGAGTGCCACCTGTCCGCGATTTGAATCGCTTGCGGCGCACCACGACTGGCGCCGTCAGCATACGGACCGCCGCGATCGCGGCACACGACGCGAATGCCTGGATGTTGGGCCAGCCAGGCGGCAAGGGTGTCGGAGGTCCGGTCCGGCAGCAGGTCGACCGGCCGGTGGGTACGCATGTCGATCACCACGGTGCCGTAGATATGTCCGCGGCGGATGGCCCAATCGTCGACACCGGCCTCCACCAGCTCACCGACCGCCGGCAGCCGGATCGCGCACACGAGCCCCAGCAACGTTGATCGAGACACCTCCACCGCCAGCTGCCTCGCCATCCTCGCCCCTGGTCGGCCACCCAGCGCCCGCCCGACCCGCGTCAGCAACTCGGCCACCAACGGAACTGCGCCGCTGCTACCGAGCAGCCAGCCCTGCGACCTGCTCGGAGAAGATCCGGCGCTCGCACTGAGCAGCCGCGCACCGAAACCGGCGCACCATCAGCCGGATCACCACTTCCCGGCCCGCAACGGCCAGGTCCACGATCGTGCGCCGGTAACCGCTATGCACCACCGACGAGCCACACCCACACCGCGTGCAAACAGCCGAAGAACCGCACATCGACGCATCGAACACGATCCGACCGCCCATCGCTGACACGTCATCGAGACGAACCACCGACAGATGCGGAAACAGAAGGCTCACAACATGCTTCGCGACACCATCCAACACCACGAACTGCGTCTACATCCGACCCGCCTGCGCGACAGAGAGATCGACACACGCCCGATCACCAAATTCCGACCAGACCCCATCACCCTGGCAGGCGACAATAGCATCCGCAGCTCCATCTGAAAACTCGGGGCCTCAAACACTCGGCCAGTGCACCGGCAACCAGCGGATCAGCGTCCACTCCTTGACAATGGGCTCACACATGTATTCCATGGATACATGTCGACCATCAGTGTCAACGACGGGAGGGCACCGAGCGTCGACACCGCCTGCGACGCCGGGGCACGTGTCTATCCACGAAGAGGCGACATCGATCGCTGCGCCCACTGGAACGAGGCATACGCACAAGGTGTCGCAGCAGCACACTCGATCCCGGAGACTACCAATCTCCACGTCCGACGTCCCCTCGGGACGGTCGAATCAATACGGACTCCTCGTTCCAGTTCGTTGGCCAAGCCAGCCATCACGACGATCTCATTATCCGGGACTCACCCGATGACGGCGACCTCACCGCCCTACCCGTGCACAGAGAACGCATAGTCTGCATATGCACAATGGGCCACGCCGCCGACATTCGTACAGGAAGGGCAATGATCGCCTCCATTCTCGCCTTCGATCGCGAAATCCTGGCCGAAGATTCTGTCGCACTCGCCGATATTACACAGCAAAGTACTCTCATTCGTACAACTGTGCCACGCAAATCACCTGATCATAGGGTGGACTTAGTGAGCCTAGGCCCTCGGGCAGATTTGCTACGTGGCCGTAACGTCGCCGATACAAAGTGGAAGTCCTGTTACGAATATCCGATGACAATGATCGCTATCGAAACACTCTTGAGTGTTGATGACCTGCTAACGGACAGTTAACGCGAGGTTCACGGAGCAAGCTTAGATTTCCCCTGCAGAGCGTTAGTACCGATGGCCTACCACGGAAGGCGCACATGTCTTGGGAAGATTTGCACGCTCGCACCGAAGTTATTCACGCCGTACTCGAACGGGCGGCGCAAGATCCCTCCGACCCCAACATTTTCAACATTCCCGACTTGGAACGACTGTTCGGAGGGCCTGATGGCGTCCTTCTCGCACTGCAGTATCGCTGGAGGATCCATCTCGAAGCGAAAACTGATCAGGCGATCAGTGATGGACGGACACCCGATGATGCAGCGATCGAGCTCATGGCCGAGCAGCCCACACTATATGCAGTGCTGAGCGCTCAGCTACGCTGCGGCGGGCCGGGTCGTCCGCGGCAGCGGCTTCACGCTCGATCAATCAATTCAGTCGAGAATGGACTGACCGACTTCAACCAGTCTGAAAATTGGGTTCATGGCGGCCCCGACACCCCATTCGCCATCGCCCAGGCATACACAATTTAGAAGACGAGGCGAACTGCGATGGTATCCCGCAAAAGGTTGGCGAGTCTTATCACCCGCTTGGGCACTCGCCATGTCCCTGCTGCAATGAATTCGCAGCCCGAGGAAAGATCCCGCACAGCGGGCCTTTCTCGCTAACGGCGTTTCCGGCGCTGTTCGTCAGTAGGTTTGAGCGTTGCGCCAGCGGTCGGCGAAGGGCGGGCACGATGGGCCTTGCGCTGGTCGAGTCGGAGCGGGGCACGGTGTCGGCATTGCTGCCGCTCTGTGTCCCCCGGGGCCGCTCGCCGAACCCGGCGTGCGGCCCCTCGGCACACCCGGGCTCTCCACGCTCGGATGCCGTCAGGCTGTTCCGTGTCACAGGAATGGGATGGGATCTTGTTAACCCGGTAGCGGGTATCGGGTAATCGTGACCGACGCCGGGTTGAATACCTCGACCCCGTCCACTGCCATCGGAAGCCACCGCCTCGTCGGGGTGGTGTACTTGCGGCGGAACACCTTCCAGCGCCAGCAGTGCCGTTTCCGCAACCAGCGAACGGTTCACGCTGGCAGCTGACACGTCCCGGCTTTGTCAGGGCTGCTCCCGCCTCCCGGGCACCTCCCGGATCAGTCCGAGAAACCGCTGGCGCCGTTCCTTCCCGATATCGTGGAGCCGCTGCGCGCCTCTGGTGAACTCGACATCGATGACGGGGCACCAGGCGCAGTCGTGTGCGATGTCGGCGGCGACCATCGACCGGCGGCTGTCCGGTGACCGGAAACGGTTGCGGCTGAAGGGGAAACGCGGACGAAGCCGGGTTCGTTGCTGTAGTCGCCGATCGCGATCCGGACCTGGGCAGGATGGGACGAGGCGCGGCTGGGGTTCGTGGAGATCGATACCGTCGGTCACGACGACGGCGCGATCCGCGTTGCGAGAACTGCTATGCGCTCACGATGGCCCGATATCGCCTGCTGTGTTTCTGCGAGGACTAGCGGACCATCTTCACTCGGTCGCCGCCGAGAAACAAGAACGACGGCTGTCACGTGGAGGAGAACAACTGGTCGGTTGCGCGCCAGACGGTCGGCTATTTCCATTACGGCACCGAACCAGAGCTGTTGCTGCTCAACGACATCTATGCGACGCTGCGGCTGCAGGTCACTTCTTCGATCCGCATCAGAAGCTGGTGTCCAAGCAGCGAATCGACGCCAAGATGATCGAGAGGTACGATACCGCGGACACCACGAATTATCGGATGCTCGCCGACCGCGCATATGCGGTGATGCCAGAAGATCGCAAAGTCTGTGGGGTTGCTCTGACGGCGGGGACGCCCATGGTGCGTCAATCCGATCCGGCCAGTGTAATGACCGCGAGTTCACCTGCGGCGTACTGTGTCCGCAACCGCTTCTTGTCGAACTTCCCAACGCTGGTTTTTGGGACTTCTCCGACGAAGGCCCAGTGGTCGGGCAGCTGCCACTTCGCGAAACTTCCGGACAGGAATCTACGCAGTTCCTCGGGATCCGCATCGAAGTCGGCGTGACGCACTACGGCCACCAGCGGCCGCTCGCCCCATTTCTCATCAGCGACCCCGATCACCGCGGCCTCGGCGACAGCCGGATGGGCCATGATCACGTTCTCCAAGTCGACCGACGAGATCCATTCGCCCCCGGACTTGATGACATCCTTCGACCGGTCGACCAGAGTCAGGTAGCCATTCGGACTGATCCTGCCGATATCGCCCGTACGCAGCCAACCATCGTGGAACTTGTCCACCTCCATCGTCGCACCTGCGGGTGCGAAGTACGCACCGGTGATCCATGGGCCGCGAACTTCCAACTCGCCCAACGATTCTCCATCATTCGGCACGACGGAACCATCCTCGGCGACCAAACGCGCCTGTACAGCAGCGGGGAAGCGGCCCTGCGTGCAGCGATATGCCCACTCCTCCGCCTCACGTACACCAACCGGCGGGTGCGCCACGGTGCCGAGCGGAGATGTCTCGGTCATGCCCCATGCCTGCAGCAACGTGACCCTGTGCCCCTCCTGGAATGCCTTCATCATGGCGGGCGGCACGGCCGAACCGCCGACGACGACGGTGTGGAGATACGAGATGTTCTGCGGCTGTTCCTGGAGCCTGACGAGGACGCCGGCCCAGATAGTGGGAACGGCTGCGGCAAAGGTGGGGCGGACAGCGGCCATCATTTCGAGGAGAGACCTCGGCTGCAGAAAACGGTCGGGCATCAGCACATTGGCACCCGACATGAGAGCGGCGTAGGGAATGCCCCAGGCGTTGGCGTGAAACAGTGGCACAATAGCCAGCACAGTATCCGCGGAACTGAATCCCATTCCGTTCGAGGAGATTACTTGCATGGCGTGCAGCCAATTCGAACGATGCGAGTACACTACGCCTTTCGGTTCACCAGTGGTGCCCGAGGTGTAGCACATACCTGCCGCCGAGCGTTCATCGAGCACCGGGAAATCGAAGATGTCCGATTGGGCGTCGAGCAGTTCGGCCCAGTCGTGTACCTGAACTCCGGGCGGAGCCGTCAGCGCGTCACTGGGATCGCCCACCACGATGACGTGGCGTACGGTCCGAAGATGTGGCAGACACTGGGTGAACATCGGCACCAGCGACGCATCGACGATTACCACGGTGTCCTCTGCATGATTCGCAATGTAGGTCAGTTGTTCCGGGAACAGCCGGATATTGAGCGCGTGCAGTACAGCACCCATCGCCGGCACGGCGATATAGGCCACCATGTGCTCGTTGTTGTTCCACATGAAAGTGCCCACGCGGGTGCCTTCGTCGACACCGAGTTGACGCAACGCATTTGCCAACCGTGCGGCGGCCGTGCCGAGTTCGCGGTAGGTCATGGTCCGCGCCCCGTCTTCCGTCCAGGTCGACACCGTGCTGTCGCCGTGGAACGTGGCCGCATGCCGTAGCAGCGTGGCAAGGGACAGCTGTTCGTCCATCATTGTGCTGAGCATCTGAGGTCCTCGAATTCGGAGAGTTTGGATGTCGGGTGTTGTCAGGCGACGTCGCGGGCCGGATACGCTATCGGCAACGTCAATCCGAGCAGATGAGCCGCCACCTCACCACGGCGTTCATACGGCAGGTAGTGGCCGGCTTGGTTGAAGATGACCATGTGGCTCCCCGGTACGCGATGACGGATCGCGCGAGCGTGATGAGCGGGAGTCAGAAGATCTCGAGATCCTGCCAGCACGACTACACGGCAGGAGAATCGAGGCAGTGCCGAGTAGCGATCGTGAGATAGAATCGAACGGGTCAGCTCCGCAACACTACGAGAGTCGCTGCTCGCGAGCTGCTGCACAGCACGGTTCATGTCGTGGCGATACGGCCGGGCTCCGAACAAGACGCCACGTGTCAGCTGCCGCATAACGAGCAGCGGTCGAGAAGGAATCGCGAGAGACGGTGCCGCGGCTAAAGCCAGCGCTACCAACCGCCGCCCGAGTTTGCGGCGCACCAGTCGCCCGAGGATATCACCGGCCCCGGTCGCCACGAATGCGACGCCGCTGATCCGCGGTCCGAGGGTCGTGTGGTGGCGTTCAGCGAAGGCCATAAGGGTCATTCCGCCCATGGAATGACCGCCCAGCACGATCGGCCCGGCGGGCACGAATGCGGAGAGGACTGCTGCGAGATCGTCGGCAAGAAGTTCCAGGCTGGCCGGAGCGGATTGCGACGACCCATGCCCCCGATGGTCGTAGGCCAGGACACGAACGGTGGGATCGGCGGCGACCACAAGCTGAGCGACGTCTTCCCAGCTTTCGTGTGACAGCGCTAATCCGTGTGTCAAAACGATAGTCACCCTGGGGGTAGTCGACCCCCATTCGGCAACCTGGAGCGACGGGCCGTCGTCTCGGTCGAGCATGAACCTGCGAGGGGGCGTAGCTGCAGTGGATATCGAGTACATTCTTTCAGTTCCTTGCCGCCGACAGTATCGCTCGGTTATTTGACCGGAAGGGCCGCGTCGACACCGCCGACATCCGTGACTTTCCAATTCGAATTCTTGTCTACCGTCACGGTATAGGTGACAGTCGTCTGCGCACCTTCCGGCGTCTGGGCACTCTTCGATGTCACATTCAGAAACACGTTCACAACATAAACACCCGCATTTTCCGACTTCACAGTCGCGGTGATAGGCGTGGCCTGAGACGACCATTTCAATGGCAGCAGGATATCTTGGAGTTGCGGCGCCGTGACATCGAATTTGTTGGCCAGCGTGGGTGACGTGTTCGATTTCAGATTGCGCACCCAGCCATCGAAGTTCTGGTAGTCGATATTCGATGCACCGACGGCATATTCGGAGGCCACCGCCTCCGCTCGTTTTTCGGCGGCTGCGATGGCGTCCCTTTCTCGCAATTGGTTCCTGGCATTGAGCCAGAGTGGAACGGTCGCTGCCAAAGCAACAACAAGCAAAGCAACCACCGCCCCGACGACAATGGAACGCAAGCTGACCGAGAACTTTTTCTCGGACCCGAACCGGCCCCGGCCGGTCGTGGCCACCTGACGCGCACCCAGCTTTCCGGATTGATCGTCAGATCGACCTTCGGTATCGTGATCTGCTTCTGCGGACATCAATGCACTCCTACTTCCTACTCTTTCATATTCATTTTGCGCCGATGCGGACCCGCAATGCGTCGTCACCGGTGACGCTGAGTGCACGGGCTATAAGATCGCTGATGTCAATTTGCGGCATGGATCTGGACGTACTTTCTACCAACGGCTGGACGGCCGGTGCCATATTCTGAAGATCTGGTCCGACACGATCGAGGTACTCGGTAACTTTGCCGAGGAAGGGCACTAGGCCGTTTCCTTCCATGTAGTCGGTCGGCATGTTACCGATTCGGGCCAGCCGGGCGATGGCATCAGCGATCAGGGCACCCCACCCTCCAGCTTCCTCCCACAAGGGACCGGCGGCGGTCATCGCGGGGCCAGCCCAAGTCATATCGCCTCCCATCGTCTGCAAATTGACAAGGATGCCGCGGATCGCTGGCGACCTGCTCAGAATCGTCTCGGCCAACAACGTCGTCGACGCCGCCAGCCTCGGTAGTACGGCTTCGGTTCCCGACAGTGCCTGATCCAAGGTTTTGACGATATTGCTGATCGCCTGAGGATTGAGTTGTGTGAACAGTTCCGTGACGGCATGAGCCACGTCGGGTATGGAACGTGGCAGCACCACGTGAACCGCATCCATGCGCTGACCATCTGCTAGATAGGGCCCGGTATCATTCTTCGGAAGGAATTCGATATACGGCTCTCCGAGTCCCGACATATCTTCGACAATCGCTGTGCCATTAGCGGGAATTCTGTACTTGGAGTCGACTTCCAGCTCCAGCTCGGCCCCATGCTCGGCTTTGCCGATCGACGTGATCTCCCCCACCTTCACGCCACGCAGCAAAATTGGCGAACCTGGTAGCAGACTTCCCGCTCGGGGAAGGTCCATCATCACGCGGTCACGATCGGCGAACCAATCCACTCGCAGCACGCCGAATGTGAGGTAGCCGGTACCCAGAACCATTACGGCTACGATCGCTACGAGCGACAATGCCGAACTAGGTTTCATCGCGCTGCTCCGATCATCCGCAATGCCGATAGAATTCCATCGATCAAGTCTTCCTCAGACGCCGGTGCGGGCTCGGCCATATCGATACCTACAATGTTGACCTTCGGGCCATGCTCAACGAAAGGTAGAACCTTTTCACGCAATATCGCTACGAACTTGTTCAAATTCGACGGCGCCGTTAGATCCAGCGGGCGGTTGGTGAACAATAGTGGCAAAAAGGCACGTGCAGCCTGGTTACCCGATTGCGCCAGGGGGCCGACCCATCGGAGCGATTCAGTCAACAGTTTGAATCCGTCGTACAGGGTGATCAACCCGATCATCGATGTCATTGATGCAGCCGCCTGGTCCACTCCGGAATCGGTGAGCAGGTACTCCAACTCGGGTGTTCTCCGCAGTGCGACGTCCGTATTAGCCCGCAGGCCGTTCAGCAATCCGTCGACGGCGTCCAGGTGCTGTGCCAGATCATCAATATCCGTGCCGAGTACCTCCGAGATCGAGGCGGTCTGGCGCGGGTCCGTCGGCAGGACAGCGTTCACGCGGTTGATGATCTCCTGGGCCTGCTGAATGCCTCCCCCTTGGACAAATGTCGCCAGCACATTCATGGTGTCCTCAACTTGCAGCAACGGCTTCGTCTGGGCTCGCCCGATAGTGGCGCCGGGAGCAAGGGCTCCCTGGCCGTGGGCCGCCGGAGTGATCAACGCGATGGATACGTCGCCGAGAACCGTCGGTTGACGGAGCTCAGCTGTGGTGCCGACGGGCAACCGAGTCGATGCCACGATGTCTACATCGACGACGACATAACTGTCATGGTCCTTCCCGGCATCGATCAGGGTGACATCACGCACGACGCCTGCTCGCAGGCCATCGACGGTCACCTTCGCTTGTGACGGCAGGTTCAAGGTATTGGCGAACTCGATTCGGAGGCCATACCGGTCACCAGATATGCCGGTCCCCGGGACTGAGAAGCCAGCGGGATCGAATCCGCACCCGGGAACGGTGCACACAAGCGCTGCCGCGACCACGGCCGCAGCCACGAATCTCCCGACGTGCTCGCGGGCTGTTCGAGCCGATGCGCGTTGTCGCAGAGCCATCACCGCACTCCCGCCGTTCCGAGTACCAGGGGAAGAATCGACATGTGCACCAATCCGTCCGCGGCGGTGGCGCAACGGCTCGGTGCGACGAGGTTGATCGCGGCACATACTCGTTCGGCGTCCGCCGGCGGCAAGGCCGCCCGAGGAGCTGCGTATGTCAGCACAGGCCGACCACCCTGAGGCTCCGTCACCTTCTGGAAGGCTTGCACCAGCGGCGGCGTCATTTCGATAATCTCCTTCATCGTGCCGACATTCGCGCTGGCGAGACGAGCCAAGGGGACGGTTGCGTCTAGTGCTTGGAGAATTTGGTCGCCGAACATGGTGGTGATTTCGTTCAGCCATGGCACGATGATTCGCAGCGAATCGATGATCGAGACAGTGCGCTGGAAGATGCCGCGATCGATCACTTCCAGGCCCGGTGCCAGACGAGTGATCATGGCCTTGATGTCTCCCCATCCGCCGGCGACGCTGTCCGTCAGTGACTGCAGCGAATCTATGAGCGCACCGATGTGCCCGATGGCGGCGTTGGGAGAATCGAGAGCCCGACCGAGCTTGAATATTGTTTCGTTCATTTCTGGCCCTGTCCCGGACAACGAGGTGTCAAGCGCAGCGATCTCGCCGGAAAGCTGCTCTCGCTGTGCCGGGTCGCTGCCGTCGGTTATTTCTGCCGCGAGTTTCCCGAGCGCATCCATGGTCTGTGTCATGCTCTTCGGCGTCAACGTGCGGGAGATGCACTGTCGGGAATCCCATTCGGTATCGGCATCGTTGTCGTCCAGTAGCGAGAGAGAGCGGTCGGCGACGATAGTGTCCGATAGCGTGGCGGCCGACGCCTCGCCACGCAGCGAATGGTTCGCGTCTATCTCGAAATCGACACGGACTGCGTTTCCGCGAGGCTCGATGTGCGTTACAGTACCAATTCTGACGCCTCTCATGGTGACGTGGTTTCCGGTATACAATCCGATCGCATCCGGCATAGTTGCGCAGTAGCCGCGCATTTTCTTGGGGGGATCGATCACCGCGAAGTACCCGGCGGTCAGAATTGCGCATACGACGGCGACGCCCAGGACGGACATGAGACCTCGGGAGGCCAGGAGCTTGTTCATTCTCAGCACTCCTTTCCGGGAACGGGGATACACACCGACTGCACCGGGACCACCGATGCGGATTGGTCGACCACAACGCCTTCTTCCGACGATGCGATCGGCTGCAGCCGTGACAGCAGGTCCCGTGTGCTTACGACGATCTGTCCCATCTCTTCGCCCAGACGTTCCAGTTCGGGTATGACGTCAGCCAGGCTTCGGGCGACAGTTTCCAACCTGGACCTGTACACCGGCTCCAGGGCAGCGATGCGAGAGAGAAGTTGGTCCATGAGCCGGACGGCTTCGAAGATCTCGGCTCGTTTGTCGAGTCCCACTGTCTCCATCAGGTTGACACTCTCGATCAGTTCCCCGAGCGTGGCCTTCGACTCGTTGATCGCGCCGAGGTACTCATCGGCCATCGCGAGTGTGTTCGACACGTCGCGGTTCTGGCGGTCGAGGACGTCGACGAGCGACGCGAACGCGTCCACTGCTCGGCGTATTCCGGACGGTCCGCTAGCGATCGCTCTGTTCATGTTCGTCAAGTTCTGCCGCAATGTGTCGCCGTCGACATCTTTGATCGGCCGCACCGCGTCCTGAAAGGTGCGACCGAGGCTGTAGGGGAGGTGCACTCTGTCGGAGGGAACCGGAGAGCGCAGAGCGGAACTCCCCGCTGGTGTCACGGCGAGGTAGCGCCCACCGATAAGCGTCAACATCCGGATATCGAGGCTGGTCTGGTCGCCGACGAAGATGCCGCGGTCGACCGTAAAGCTCATACGGACGTTCCGTGGGCCCAGCTCGATGGACTTCACGGCACCGACCGGCACACCCGCGATACGGACATCGTCGCCGACCTTGATCGACCCGGTTTCCGACATCTCCGCCCAGTAGGTCGACTTGCCGAAGGGCACCACGTATATTATCGCACTCGCTATCAACACCGCGCCCATCACAACGGCTCCAACCACGCCCCAACGCAATTCTCGGACCGCACGTCTTTGGCTGGCCTCGGCCGGTCGGCAGATGAATCTTCCGCGAGCGCGGAGAAGTTTTGTGATCACCGTTTGCATATAGAGATCCTTTGCCCACTGATCAATACCTGGAACGGCTCCGGAGCACTGACGTCACCATTCGAGCAGTTGCGGTTGACGACCGGACTGTTGGCGGGAATCCAGGCATTCAAGGTCTGAAGCAGGGCTGGCAGTTGTCGAAGTGCCTCGACTGCCTGTTCGGGGTTCGGAAATGCTGCCCGCAGCAGTCCATCGGCGTCCGGATTGCTGCCAGTAGTCAATCCAAAGGCGTCGAGAAGGTTGTCCAGCGGTGCGATGACGTCGGGCGCCATGAGGGCGAATTCGACAATTCCATCAACCTTGCTACGCAGCGTGGACACGACCGTGGTCAGCTCAGAGACAAGCCGGACGAGATGCGAGGAGCGACCGCCGATATGATCGGAGATTTGTTTGAGATTGGCGACCAGCACGGTGATCACCGCCTGCCTGTCCAGCGTGTAGGTGGCCAACGTCTGGACGGAGTCGAGAACTGCACCGACGCCCGACCCCTCTCCCTCGATGACTGCGATCATGTTCTCGGCGAACTTGTTGACCGCTGCCGGCGACAACTCGGCCAGTACCGGTTCCAGGCCGTTGAACAGATCCGTGATGTCGAACGAGGGAATTGTTCTGGAAGCGTCGATCCTGCTCCCCGCCGCGATCTCCTCAGAAACCGGCGATGGCTGTTGGACATCGAGATATCGCTGCCCTACCAGGCTCTGGTAGCGAATTGCCAACATGGTGTTCTCATATAGATGTCGGCTGCGCTCGACCGCAAATGTAACGACCGCGTGACCGTTGTCGACGGAGATTGAATGCACCTTACCTACTCGAACACCGTTCATACGGACGTCGTCTCCGGCCTTGAGGCCGTTCGCATCGACGAACTCAGCCGAGAACCCCACCGTGCCGCCAGGTACCGGGCGTTGCACCGTTTGGACGATGGCCGTCAGCAGCACCACGATCACGATTGCGGAAACTGTGAGCTTTGCCGCTACCGCCAGCAACCGACTCTGCCGGGTCATCGACCACCTCCGGAATACGATGTCGAAGGAACAGTTCCCGGGAAGATTGCCGCCAGCCCAGGAACCAAATCGAGGATCAACTCGATATTCATAATCGGACCCTCCGGTGTCGATGTGAACGAACGATCCAGCCGCGACAGGATTTCAGATAGTTGCGCGCTTGAAACGTCGGGTGTCGGCACCATCCGACTGGCCGCCGAGAGAACCGGTGTGAGCATCACCGCGTAGTCCGACAGGTACCCCTGCGCGGTGAAGAGAGTCTCCGCGAGAGCGGGAAAAAACGCTTTCCCTACTGTGTTGACCGTCGCGTCGAACAACTCGCGCTCGCTGTTCAAGATCTCGATTGTGGTGAGGTGGTGTATCAGGCCGACGGTACCGTCGATCATCGATGCGGTACCGACGAGCATCTTGCCGTACTGGTCCAGTAGATTCGATATCGGCATTGTCTGCGTCTCGGCGATGTTCCGGCTCGACACCACGATTGCTTCCATGAGCGGCGTGAATTGCCGGGAGATCGCGGTAGCCCGTGCCAGGACCTCGGTCAGTTCGGGCGTGAGGATATTCCCCGATGCCTCGCCGACGGTGCGGATCAACACGCCCATGGTCGCATCACGCTGTCTGTCCGCTCGCGGTCCCGTCAGATCGACCATGGCGCCGTCCCGCAAGGGTACGCCGCCATCCCCCGGCTTCAGCGCGATTTCACTGATACCAAATAGATTCGATGCCGAGTAATCGACGTACAGGCGATCGGTGAGCCCTGCCGAGTCTGCGCGATCCAACCTTACGGTCACGTGTTTCGCCCCATTGGCGGAATCGATAGCAGAAACAGAACCGATATCCACACCATCGAATCGAACCGGCGTTCCCACACTGATGCCGTCCCCGATATTATCGGTGCGCAACACCACGACCATTCGGTTGTCACCCCAGACGGCATCCACCACGATCCAGGTCGCCGCTACCGCCAGTGCCGTTAATACGGCGAGAACACCGACAATAATCGATGACCGTTTCGTTGTCGATACACCCGGCATTTCATAACGAGACATCGTGCTACCCCGTGAATTCGATGGATGAGTTGACACCCCACAAAAGGATGGTCAACACCATGTCCAAACCGATGACTGCTACGAAGCTTGCCCGGACTGCTCGGCCGGATGCGATCCCGACGCCTTCCGGACCACCGACGGCAAAAAAGCCCTGGTAGCTGTGAATTATGATGACGGCCGTTCCGAACACGAGAACTTTGATCACCGCAGCGGTCACGTCCCAGCCGCTGATGAATTGGTAGAAGTAATGGTCGTAGACGCCTGCTGCTTGGCCGTGCAACTGCACGATCACCGCGCGACATGCCGCGTAGCTGAGGATCAAGGCGATCAGGAAGGTCGGAACGATTGCCACCGCTCCGGCAATTATCCTAGTGGTCACAACAAAAGGTATCGACCGCAGGCCGAGTGATTCGAGGGCGTCGATTTCTTCGGAGATCCGCATAGAACCGATTTGCGCGGTGATACGACACCCGGCTTGTGCAGCGAATCCGACACCTGCAGCGATCGGGGCAAGTTCCCTGGTGTTGGCGAAGGCCGAGACAATGCCGGTCACCGGCCCCATGCTGATGAGGTCCAGAGTGGCGAAGGACTCCACGCCGACCGAGCCTCCTATGACCAGTCCCAGCACCACCAGCATCGGAACAGTTCCACCACCGACGATAATCGAACCCTGTCCCCACGTCATATCCGTAATCGCGCGCATCGTCTCCGATCGATATCGTCTGATCGTAAACGGGATTGCCGACAGCGCCTGCCAAATGAAGCTCAGGACGAAACCTGTCGGCTCCACAAGCAAGGCACGCCCGCCAAGTCGCGTTGCCGTTCGCCGAATCTTCACCAGCCGGGGGGGCGTAAACTTCGTCTCGGACATCTACGCCAGCCTTGTAGGTAGAAACATTGCGACCAGCTGAGTGATCAACAGATTTGCGACGGCGATGGAAACGACAGAGAGGACAACAGCCGCATTCACGCCGTCGGCAACTCCACGCGGACCGCCTTTGGCCTCGAGTCCCCGCTGGCACGCGATAACTACTACTATGAATCCGAAAAGTACCGACTTGGCTATCGAGACGCCGATATCCGCGACGACTGTAAAGGATCCGAATGTTCCCCAATAGCTGCCGGGCGTCACACCCTGAGGACCGATCGCCACGGCATACCCTGCTATCACGCCCGCGAAGATGATCAAGACGTTGAGCATCGGCGCGACGAGCACCATCGCCACCATCCGAGGAATGACCAGTCGGTGCAGGGGGCTGACACCCATCGTCCGCATGGCGTCGATCTCTTCACGGATGTTGCGTGCACCCAAGTCCGCCGCGATCGCGGCCGCGCCGGCCGCACCCAGCAGCAATCCAGTGGCCATGGGTGCGCCCTGTTTGATCACACCCATACCACCAGCGGCACCCAGCAGAGAATCAGCCCCGATTTGATGGATTAGATTTCCGACCTGCACCGAAACAATTACTCCGAAAGGCACGGCCATCAGGATCGCCGGAAGCGTCGTAACCGTTATCAAGAACCAGGCTTGATACATCACCTCACGCCACTGCAATTTCAAACGAACAATGTCGTTCATGGCTCCGAACACGGATGCAGACGCCATCTGCGTCGAGCGACCAAAAGTTCGCAGGCCCGAGAAGACGGTATCGGAGAAGTTGTCCCGAATTGACCTAGCCGACGTCGATATCACGCTACGTGCAGGCTCCACCACGGAATCCCGTCCCATTCCTCACATCGTCGCCCGACAACAGGGCGGGTGCGCTCACCGGCAACATATCGACAACCGGACTGCCCTCGTTCTCCGTACGATCAGATTTTCCTCGCTCGGACGGCATACCTCGTCGCGTGGCTATCGAGCACACCATGGTCACGGCACCTCCTTGTGCACTACCGCAAGTAGCAGATACTGCGAGTAGTATGTGGTGCGGCTCACTCAGTGTCAATAGACGATGCCGACTGACCGCTCATGTATCAGCAATCGACCAGCACCTGCGGGATAGCAGGCCCCCGACCGAGTCGCCCCCGGCAAGCGATCACGAGTCGAACCAAGCATTCGCTCAGTCAGGGTCGCTGGTGGATAGGGCTCGCCGAGACCGTCGGTTGAGCAATGATCGGAACCTGTGGATGACTGGGAAGGAGTACCTTCCCGGATGATCTGAAAGCCAACGGTTTTCGATCGTCTCGGCGCGTAACGCCGGGCGGTAGGTACGTCCCATGCTCAAGGTAATCGACGGCAGCGAGGTGTCCAATCAGGATGGCGTGGTCGGGGTGTCGGGGCCGCCGATCGACGAGATCGTGCGCGAGGGTGCGGCAGATGCCGGCTGCGGCGTTGCAGGCCGAGGTCGCCGCCTGTATCGATCGGTTCGCCGACCAGGTCGACGAGGACGGGCGCCGGCTGGTGGTACGCAATGGCAACCACACCGAACGCACGACACCCTCACCCACCCCTCGCCGCTGGCCGCTGGCCGCTCGCCGCTGGCCGCTGGCCGCTGGCCGCTGGCGACGACAGCACCAGGCCAACGCCCCGAAACTCCGGTACCAGCGGACACGATTATGAGACGACAAATACAACTGTCGTGTTATGCGATCCGCAGTTGCTTTGGTATAGTTCTTTCCAATCTTGAAACAAGTGGTTCCGCCAATCAGGACCTCTGCCATGCCGCGTTTCACGAACCGGGCAGGTTTTTCACGCCCACAAACATTCGGAGTTCCACTCCGGACACAGGCGCGCAACGGCATAGGAATTCACGATGCGACAGGACACCAGGGTGTAACCCTCGCTCATGAGACGCGACAGGTGCCGATACGCCGCGGCTTCCGCGGCGGGCTCGAATCCGCGGTTGCCGGTCGCCCCGACCGTCAGCAACACCGATCTCCCGTCGGGCTGCGGCGTGCCGATCGGCGGGGGCGCGCTTGGGGTACGCCACACGCCAAGTGGGGAACGCAGATCCCATTCGGCAAGGACCCGATGGGTCGACCAGGCCCGGCTGCCACCCTCGGTGCCGTACATATTGGCAACGAAACCCTTTGCCCGGGCACCGATTACATCAAGGTAGAAGTGGGCGTTGCGGACCTGCAGCGGATCGAAGGCCCAGCGCAGCCATCGCAGCCCGTGCTGACGGGCCACCTGCGCGATCCGCTGCATCATGGCACGCCCGATCCCGCGGCCCTGATGGTCCGCGCGCACCGCGATCAGTTGCATGTAGAGATAGGGGGATTCATTCGCGGGGAGACCTACGAAACCGTAGGAGACGGCGATCAAAGTACCCCCATGCGAGGCCCCCAGAACGAAACCCCCGTGTCGACTCAATCCCGCCAGCAATCTGTGAGCGACGGAGCATTGTTGGGCCGGTCTACCGAAAACCTGCTGATACAGGGCGATACCTTTGGCTATCTCGGCCGGGTCACGCAATTCGCGAATTTCGAACCCGGTTTCGGATGTCATGTCATGATCATAGAGGCACGGTTGCGCATCCCCCGTTCAGCGACACACACCGTCTTCGGCCAGCAAACTTCGAACGCACCGGACCGTATCCACTGGAGTCGGGAGGAAATGCCGTGCGCCCGCCCATACAGCTATCGATAGGTGAACGAATCGAAATGCGCCGGCGCCAGCGCGGCCTGTCCCGCAAGGTCGTCGCGAATCTGGTGGGACGAAGTGAGGAATGGCTGCGGCTGGTCGAGACAGGACAGCGCAAACTCGACAGCGCCGAGGCGATCGGCCGCCTCGCCGACGTCCTGCGCGTGGAGGATCTCTCCGAGCTCACCGGCTGGACCAATGCGGACTCGTGGTCGCGAGATCAGTTGCACGACGAAGAAATTCGGTCGCTCCGCGAGGTGATCATAGACCACCCCGCGGTCGAGACCTACGGGTGCGATGTCGGCGACTCCGATGCCGACACACTCGCCCGCGCCCTGGAGGACTGCCGCAGCGTGTGGAACAGTTCCGTACGACGATACTCACTGTTGTCGCGTCGCCTTCCGGACGTGTTGCGCGCCAGCCGTTTCCATCGCTGGAAGGCGCAGACCGAGGAGAGCGGCGTGCTGCTGGTGCGGGCGTACCACCTGACCCGTCAACTGCTCACCGGTCTCGGCGCACACGGTCTGGCAGGCACCGTCGCCGATCGTGCCATGGGTACCGCTGCCCAGACGCATAGCCCGCTGCTCGTTGCGGCGAGCGCCTGGCATGTCGGTACCGCGCTGCGGCACCTCGAATACCACAGAGAATGCGTCGATTACGCACTCGCTGCACGTCATCGACTCGCCGAACGCATGCCGACCGATCCCGACGAGCTGACCGTGTGGGGCGCCCTGCTGCTACTGGCCGCGTGTGGCGCGGCCGACAAACTCGACCACGTCCAAGCGGTCGCCCTCCTCGAGACCGCCGAGACGGCCGCACGGAAGCTGGGTTCCGATCACGATGTGGACGGGATACCGTTCGGCCCCACCGAGATCGGAATTGCCAAGGTCCAGATCGCACGCGCCGAGAACGACGCCGAGACCGCGATCCGGCTGGCCGCGCAGGTGGAGTTGCCCGACGACTATCTGCTAGAGCGCCGGATCGAACACTACATCGGTCTGGCCTCCGCCTACGTTGCCTGCGACGACGACGTCGGCGCGGCCTATGCGCTCATCAAGGCCGCCGACAGCTCCCCGGAGGATCTGCGCCGCGACTGGGACGCGCACCGAACCCTGCAATGGCTGATCCGGCGCGACAACCACGTCATCCGCACCGAGGTCTCCCGGCTCGTACAACTGGCCGAACTGACCTGACTCAGAGGGTCCGTAGAGCGCGAAGCGCCTTCGCGAAGGGGAGATTCGACAGCAGACCGGGTGCGGCGGCCGGATGGAAAGAACTCACGTTCACCAGCACCGCGTAGCGCAGCCCGTGATCGCGCCATTCCGCGACGCGGTCGCGGATTTCGGCCGGGGCGCCGACCACACAGTAGTCGCGGACCATCTCCGCGGTGACCTTCTCTGCGTAGGACAGCACGGTGTCGCGGTCCAACACGTGCGGCAGCAAATCCTGGATACCCGAAAAGCTGGGCCCCAGTGGGTGTTCCACGCCGTGACGCGACCATAGGTCGCCCGACATGCACAGCCCGAAGGCGCGCGCGCCGACCGATTCGACCGCCTCGTCGATATGCCCGCGAGTGGCACCGGTGATGACGAACAGCATCGCCGCGCCCAGCACCGACGTCGGATCGCGCCCGGCATCGGAGGCTGCGGTGCGCACCGCCTCGAGACCGCGACCGTATCCGGCGGCGGGCTGCGGAAATGCCGGGAACCAGGCGTCGGCGTAGCGGCCGACCGCACGCAGCATGCGCGGTCCGTGCGCGCCGATCCAGATTTGCGGGCGTGTCCCCTGGTACGGCGGTACCTCGAAGATCGCATCGCGCAGTGGGAAGTACCGCCCGTCCCGATTGACCGGTTCGCCGTTGGAATCCCACAGCAACCGAATGGTTTCCATCGCCTCCTCGAAGCGCGCCACCGGCGCGTCCCACCCGACGCCGTAGGGTTGGTTGTTCTCCCGCTCACCGGGCCCGATGCCCAGCACGGCCCGGCCACGGCTGAACAGGTGCAGGGTGGCCGCCGCCTGCGCGGTGACCGCTGGATTGCGCCGCCCAGCGTCGGTAACCCCGATGCCGAGCCGCAGCCGGCGCAGGTTGTTCTGCGCCGCAACGTATCCCAGTGTCGTCCAGGGGTCGTAGTGGGCGTTGGCGTGCGGGATCAGACCGGCCGCGCCGACCCGGCCCGGCTCCCAGATCGATCCGGGCAGCAGACCGATCAGATGGTCGGGCACGAACAGCGAATCCACACCCGCGGCAGTGGCCAGCCAGCGGTGGGTGCGCAGCGTGAGATCCGGCCTGATTCGTGAATACAGGCCGAGATCCAGTACGCCGGTGCGGAATCGGTCCTTCTTCCTCATGTGCTCTCCTTCCCGCCTCGCTCTCGCATCCGACGGTAGAACCGGATCTGGGCAACCGATCCAAGTCTTGTGGGACACGCTCGGGCGCACTCGATTTGGACCGTACGCACCAGCCGGAACGGGACCGCGGAACCGGTTCGCCGTTTCCGCCACTCCGGTACCGGCGGGTGGTCCAACAGACCGCCGAGCGCCGAAACCCATGCGGACGAGGGTGATTCACCACGGAACGCTCCTACCGTCGGAACATCCGCACACACCAGGAGGTTCGCCATGTCGCTACACGCCGCTGGAGCGAGAGACCCGGAAGCGGCCGATATCGGCATCGTCGGTACCGGCCGCTATGTACCGCCACGGGTGCGCACCAATGCCGAGGTCGCCGGGCCCGCCGGAGTCACCCCCGACTGGATCGCCGAACACACCGGGATCCGTCGACGTCACGTCCTCGAACGTGGCCAAGCCGCGTCGGATCTCGCCATCGAGGCGGTGCGCGCCGCACTGAGCTCGGCCGGGCTGTCGCCGAGCGATCTGGACCTGGTGATCCTGGCCACCTCGACGCCCGACGAACTCGGCCCGGCCACGGCCTGCCGGGTACAGGCGGAGTTGCAGGCGTGGGGCGCGGTGGCACTTGATGTGTCCGCCGCCTGTTCGGGGTGGCTGTTCGGCACGCGGGTAGCCGTGGATTGGTTGCGCGCGGGCACCGGTGAGCGCTACGCGGCCGTGGTGGGCGTAGAGGCCTATTCGCGGTTCCTGGACGCCTCCGATCGCGCGACCGCGGTACTGTTCGGCGACGGCGCCGGGGCGACCGTCCTCGGCCCGGTGCCGCCCGGGTCCGGGTTCGGCCGCATCGAGCTGGGCTCTGACGGCAGCCACGCCGGTGATGTTCTGATTCCCGGTGGTGGCAGCCGGATTCCGGCGAGCAGCGCCAGCCTGCGCGCCGGACGGCATCTGATTCACATGGACGGGCGCGCGGTGCGCGATTTCATCCTCGAGATCTTCCCCAAGGCGGCCGCCGACGCGCTGCGGCGCGCGGATCTGACAGCGGACGCGATCGATGTGATCGTGACCCACCAGCCCAATCCGGTGCTGTTGCGTAAGGCCTGTGCAGAGGCCGGACTCGATCCGGATCTACTGGTAATCGTCGGTGATCAGGTCGGCAACATCGGGGCAGGATCGATACCGTTCGCACTGGCCGAGGCGCACGGCACGGGTCGGCTGCGCTACGGCGATCGCGTGCTGGTCGTCGGATTCGGCGCGGGCGTCACCTGGGGCAGCACCGTACTCACCTGGGCACTCGACGGGGCGGAGGCGTGATGTCCCGGACCGTCTATCTCATACCCGGGCAGGGCGGCGATCCACGAGGTGCGCTGCGACCGCTGTACGCCGCCGACGCCGCGATCGCCGCGCGCATCGATGCCGTGCTCGACCGAATCGAAAGCACCGCATCGGGTTCGGCCGCGGGGCTGCGCGACGCGCTGCTCGGCGCCCAACCGGCCCGACTGCCGGCCGCGGGGCTGCCGCAGCTGGCCGCCTACGCGGTGTCGGTGGTGCTGGCCGATGTCCTCGCCGCGGCCGGAATCACCGCGGACGCGATCGTCGGGCAGAGCTTCGGTGAGATCGCCGCGCTGGTCTGCGCCGGTGTGTTCGACGTGGAGGACGGCACGCGCGCGGTGTGCGCGCTGAACGCCGCGTTCTCCGGCTTCGAAGGTCGCGGCGGCATGGTGCTCGTCGCGGCTTCCGAGGAGGAGACTCGCGTCCTGTTGGCCGGATCCGGCCATCCCGATCTCGTGCTGGCCTGTGTGAACACCCCGCACCAGACGATCGTCAGCGGACCGTCGGACGCCATCGAGGCGCTGTTCGCCCACGCCGCTCAGGGCCCGCGCCTGATCCGGCTGGCCGTCCCGTACGCCTCCCACCATCCGGGATTGACCGTCGTGGCAGAGCGGTTCCGGGCGGGGCTGCACGGAATTCCGCAGCGCCCGTTGCGGGTTCCGGTGCATTCACCCGTGCGGCGCCGCAGCTATTCCGACGGCGATGATCTTCACGAAGGCTTGGTCGACTGTGTGGTCGAACCGGTGTACCTGCCCGAAACGCTGATCCGGGTGGCCGCGGGCGGTCCGGTGCGCTTCGTAGAGGTCGGCGTCGGAGACACCCTGTGCCGCTGCGCCCGTGCGACCGTGCCGCACGCCGCGACTCTGGCGCCGCTGGACAGGGATCTGCCCTGGATCGTAGACATCGCGGCGACGGGAGTGAAGCGATGACCACCGAGCAGATCACGACCGCGCCCCCGACCGAACGGCCGTGGCTGCGCCGGGCGGTTCCCGCCGAATTCTTCGACTGGCCCGACGGTCTGGACCGCAGCGAGCGCATGGGCTTGGTCTACGCCCGCGCGCGGGCGGCCGGGCGGGCCGCTCCCCCGGCGGCGGAACTGCTCGCTGATCCCCCCGCCTTGTCGGCGCTGCTGGGCCGGGCCGCGGTCGCCGATCCGGACCTGTTCCACGTGCTGCTGGTGCACTACACCCTGGTGCTTGCCCCGATGGTGGCGGCCGGTGACCCCGGCCAGTGGCTGAGCGACCGACGCCGCGAGCTGGAGACGATGACCTGCTTCGGCGCGGCGTTGCTGACCGAGGGCGAGCGCAGCAACAGCCATCTGCATCCGCGCACCGAGGCCCGATTCGACCCGTTGGCACGGGAATTCCTGCTGCACACACCCGATGACGACGCGGTGAAATTCCCCAACAGCACCGGGCACCCCGAGATCGCCAAGACCGCGGCCGTCTACGCGCAGCTGATCGTGGACGGCGCCGAATGCGGCACCTATGTTTTCGTCGTCCCGGTACGCGGCGCGGACGGCGCGCCTACTACCGGGGTCGAGATCACGCCCGCGCCCGACACGTCGGCGCTGCCGTGCGACTTCGCCTCGGTGCGCTTCCGGCACAAGCGGATTCCGCTGGACTCCTGGCTCGCGGCCGGGGCCTCGATCGACGCGGACGGGGTGCTGCACGACCCGTCGGGGTCGACGGCTGCGCGGTTGACCCGCACGATGAGCGGTGTCGCACCGCAGGTGTGGCGCGGAGTCATCGCGGGGTGCGCGGCAACCGCACGGGCCTCGGCGCGAATCCTGTACCGGCGTAACGCGAACCGGCTCACAATGGGCCGCCTGGCGCCCGAGGCGCCGCTGCTGCGCTATCGCACCCAGCAGGAGGCGCTGCTCGAGGCGCTGGCGACGGCCCATGTGCTCGCCGTTGTCTCCCGGCATGCCGCGGGTGGTGACAATTCGGCGCCCGCTCGCGCGCAGGAGGCGACCTGGGCGCCGTGGACTGCGGTCGATCACGAATTACCACTGTTCAAGGCGATGGCCACCCGCGCCGCCCTGGACACGATCGGAATGTGCCGAGAACACTGCGGCGCCAACGGGTTCGTTACGACCGACCGGCTCAACGCCTACCACGGTTTCGTGCACTCCTACTGCTGCGCAGGCGGGGAGAACGGCCTGATTCTGCTCGACACCGCGCAGGCGATGGCCGACCCGGAGCTTTATCGGCCGCCGCATCCGGAACCTGATCCGGTGACTGCCGCCGATCTCGCCGTCCCCGAGGCCGGTGCGCGGCTGGCGCGCATGGCCGAACGGTATCTGCACCATCGGCTGATCACGAGTCTGGCGGAGGCCCGCTGCGGCGGTGCGGACGAGTTCACCGCCTGGAACGACAATCTCGCCCTCGCCCGCGCCGCGGCGACGGCTCATCTGGACCGCCTGATCACCGAGCTGCTGGTTCGCGAATACGCCAGCGCGGCTCCGGCGGTGGGCGCACTGCTGCGGCTGTATCTGCTGTCCTGGGTCGAACGCCGGGCGGGAGTGCTCGCCGACCAGCGCCTGACCCCGTCGCACCTCTACGACCACCTGTACCGACACCGCCGCGCCCTGTGCGACGAACTGCTTCCCCGGCTGCCGGACCTGGTGGCCGACAACGAGTTTCCCAGCCTCTACCGTTGAGGAGATCCGCGAGTATGCGTACCGCCTTCCTGTTCCCCGGCCAGGGCTCCTATCTGCCTGGGCTGTTGTCCGATCTGTTGCCCGACTTTCCGGACGCGCGCGCGACGCTGGATGACATCGACCGGACCTGCGCCGAATCCGGGCATCCCGCTGTCTCCCGGCTGCTGACCGACCCGCAGGCCCCGACGCTGGACGATCTGGTCGTTCAACGCTCGGCCGAGTTGGATCTCGCACTGGTCGCCGGAGCGTTGACGGTCGCGCGGATCCTGCGCGAGGCGACGTCCGGTCCCGATGTTGTCGTGGGTCACAGCGTCGGGGAGATATCCGCGCTGGCGATCGCGGGTGCGCTGACAGTCACCGACGCCGTGCGCGTGGTGGCGGCCCGAACCGCGGCACTGCGCGGACCGACGGCCCCGGCAGGCGGTATGACCGCGGTATCGGTCGGGGAGCGGCGCGCGGAACATCTTGTCGGGCTGATCGATTCGCCGAGCCTGGTGCTGGCCACCGACAACGGGCCGGATCAGTGCGTGGTGTCCGGCACCGAGGCCGACCTCGCGGCGGTGCGGCGGGTCGCCGAGGCGGCCGAGGTGCGGTCGGTTCGGCTGCGGGCGGCCGCGCCGTTCCACAATCCGATGCTGCGGGACGCGGCGACCGCGCTGGCCCGCACCTGCGCCGAGATTCCGATGTCAGCACCGGCGCTGCCGGTCTATTCACCTATCCTGGGCCGCTACGTGCGTACCACCGAGGATGTCCGCGCGGTGGTGGATCGCCATCTCCTGCAACCGGTCCGATTCTACGACGCACTGTTACGCCTGCATCACGATGGGGTGCGCCGCTATGTAGAGTCCGGCGGCCGGGAGATCCTCGCCGGTCTGGTCCGTACCGGACTACCTGCCGGGGTGCAGACCGTGGCGCCACTTCGGCAGCGCTGCACGTCGGCGGAATTCCGGGCACAACTGGGCGCTACGGCACCCGAGCCCGATCCCGCGCGGGTCGCCCCCGCCGCCCACGTCCGTGCGGCCCGGCCGGAATCACCCGCCGCTCCGGAGAACCTGATCGGACGGCTGCGCACGGTCTACGCGGAGGTGCTGGGCTATCCGGCCGAACTGCTCGACGACGACGTCGATCTCGAGGCCGATCTCGGCATCGACTCGATCAAGCAGATCGAGGCGTTCCGGACCGCACGTCAGCGTCTCGGCATCGCCGAGCCGCCGCCCGATCTCCGGATCACCTCCTACACCACCCTCGTCGAACTGGCCGAGGTACTGCGCGATCTCGCCGACGGCAACGGCCACCGCCGGACTACGGAGGTGGGGCGGTGACGGGCGAGCTGGCGAACAAGGTCGCACTGGTCACCGGCGGCGGGAAGGGGGTGGGCCGGGCAATCGCGCTGCGCTTGGCCGCCGAGGGCGCGCACATCATCGTGAACTGGTTCCACTCCGAGGACGCCGCCCGCACGACCCTGGCCGAGATCACGGCGGGCGGCGGCAGCGGTGAGCTGCTACGCGGTTCGGTGGCCGACGAGACCGCGGTGCGCGCGATGTTCGACGCGGTGGCCGAGCGCCACGGCGGGCTGGACATTCTGGTGAACAACGCTGCCCGTGGCACCCTGGCACCGTTGTCATCGCTGCGCGAGAGCGACTGGCACAAGGCGCTGTCGGTCAATCTGCACGGCAGCCGCCGCTGTGCGCTGTCCGCCGCGCCGCTCATGGCTGGTCGGCGCGGTTCGATCGTGAACGTCTCCTCGATCGGCGCGGGACGGGTCATCGCCAACTACGCGGCGGTCGGAGTTAGCAAGGCGGCACTCGAGGCGCTCACCCGCTATCTCGCGGTGGAGTTCGCGGCGCAGGGCATTCGGGTGAACACGGCCTCCGCCGGGCTGATCGATAACCAGACCGTGAGCCTGTTCCCCGACAGCAACCGGTTCCGCGACGTGGTCACGGCCGCCACGCCGATGGCCCGGCTGGCGACCGAGGAGGATCTGACGGATCTGGTGCTGTTTCTGGCCTCGGATCGCTCCGCGTTCCTCACCGGACAGCTGCTGCTCGCCGACGGCGGGCTCTCCCTCGGATCGGCGAGCCTGACACCACATCCGGGCGGACGCACCGGCGCGGCGCGCATCGGCCCAACGCCGGTGGACGTCATCGAACCACAGGCCCCCGCACCGGTCGCGCCCGAGCCGGACGCCGGGCCGCTGGTCGCGATCGTCGGGACCGGCCTGACCATCCCCGGAGCCAGCGATCCCGACGAATTCTGGCGACTGCTGGTCGAACCGGCCACCCTGTTCACCGAACCCGGTGAACGCTTCGACCTGGAGCACTTCTACTCCCCCGACCCCGACGCCGAGGACCGCACGTACTGCCGCGTCGGCGGGCACATCCACGACTTCCGCCCACATCCGGCACTGGCGGCCGAACTGCGATCCGGTCAGCGCCCCGCCGACGAGGCCACGATGTGGTTGCGGCACAGCCTATTACAGGCCCGCGACCGGGTGCGCGTCCGCGACGACGATCGCTGCGGCGTCTACATCGGCGCGTGGCCGGGCGGCAGCCAGAGCCTCGCCGAACATCTCGTCACCGAACATCTCGTCACCGCGCTCGATGCTACGGACGACGGCGCAGCCGAACGTCTGCGAGAAGTGCTGGCCAGACGCTATCCTCGTGCTCGTTCCGGCGAGCCCGTGGTGCCCGCAGCGATGGTACGCGCCGCGCTGGCCGGGGTCGTCACCGGCGCCACCGAAGCGATCGTCATCGACACCGCCTGCGCCTCTGCACTGTACGCCCTCGACGTCGGCGCCAAGGCGCTGCTGGCGGGCGACTGCGATATCGCCTACTGCGGCGGCGTCGAGGCGCTGCATCCAACCGTCGGAGTGATGTTCGCCAAGCTCGGCGGCCTGTCCCGCAGCGGCGCGGTCCGCTCCTTCGACCAGGACGCCGACGGCACGCTGTTCAGCGACGGTGCGGCGGTGGTCGCGCTGAAACTGCTCGCCCGCGCCCAGGCCGACGGCGACGAAATCCTCGGCGTGCTGGCCGGATTCGGTGCGGCCGCCGACGGGCGCGGCAAGTCGATCGCGGCCCCCAACCCGGTGGGTCTGCGGTTGGCCATCGAACGCGCACGGGCGGTCAATGGCATCACCGCGGATCGGATCGACTGGATGATCGCGCACGCCACCGGCACCTCCGCGGGTGATCGGACGGAGCTTCGGACCCTTGCGGCGCTGGCTCCGGAGCGCGGTTATCCGTGCAGCTCCAACAAGGCCGTCGTCGGCCACACCGGCTGGGCGGCAGGCATGGTCTCTGTCATCCACGCGGTACTCGCGCTGCGCGCGCAGCGAATCCCGGGCCAGCACGACTTCACCGCGCTGCCGGAGGACACGCATGACGAACGGGTACGGATCACCGCGAGCGGCACAGAGTTGCCCGCCGGTAAGGATCACGCTCGGACCGTGGGCATCTCCTCCTACGGTTTCGGCGGGACCAATGCCCATCTTGTTGCTCACCGATCGCGCCGACGACACCGCCCGCCGCTCGGCACTCCCGGTCACCGACGACGACCTGGTCGTGGTCGGCTGGAGTGCCCACCTGCCCGGCGATGCCGACCATGACCGCATTCGGGATTGGTTGCGCGGCCACGGAGACGCGCCCCCACATCGGTTCTCCCGGCCGTACCCCGCGCCGAACCCGGGTGAGATCCGTCTGACCCCCAAGACCATCGCGACCGTCGATCCCTGCCATCTGATGGCCATCCAGGCCGCCGATGCGTTCGCGCGTGAGCACGGCGAGCTGTGGGCCGAGGTGCGGGAGAAGACCGGAGTGATCACCGCACACGCCGGGGTGCCCCGCGCGCTGGCCGATACCGTGCTGCGCACCCACATCGACAACGTGCGCGGCGCGGTGCGCGAATCCGATTCCGCCGCAACGCTGTCGCCACTCGTGGAGCAAGTACTCGCGAAGGTTCGCGAGCGGGTGCCACCCTGCAACGAGGACACATACGCCGGAACCATGACCAATGTGATCGGCTCGCGGATCACCAGCCGCTGCGATCTGCGCGGTGTGAGCATGGCACTCGACGCCGGAGATGCCTCGGGCGCGGCGGCCGTGCACACTGCCCGGCGCTATCTGCTCACCGGCGAACTCGAACTGGCGCTGGTGCTCGCGGTCAACGGAAACTCCGAGCCCGAACTCGCTGCGATCCTCGACCGCCCGTGCGAGTCACTGGCGGAGGGGGCCTTCCTGATCGGTCTGGCCACGGCCGAGCGCGCTCGCGCGTATGGCTGGCCGATCCGCGCCCGGTTGCGCTTCACCGCGCGCTCCGAATCCTCGACCGCTCCGGCACCGTCCACGGATCGCGACTATCTCGCCGCCGCGGACGCGGTAGCGCTGATACGCGCTGTGGAATCGGCCGAGCGCACCACCACCCTCACGCTGGACAGCCGCGTCAGCGTCGATGTCCTGCCACAGCGCGCCGAGGACGGTACCCCATCATCGGTGCTGCGGTACGTCCCCGCTGTCACCGAAGCGAACGCGCCCACGCCGCACGCGTTGTCGGCCGCGGTGCCGCCCGGTGGCATCGTGCTGGTGGATTCCGTGCGGACAGCCCAGCTGCTCGAGGACCGGCTGCGCGGCACGACGGTGCTGGTGGCCGGTATCGATGATCCGGAGGATCCCGTGGTGCGCGAACGGATCGATCGGGCCCGGCCGGCGTTGACCGTCATCTGCGCGCCCGGACCAGCCGCCGAGGTCGTCGATGATGCCCGGTTGCGCACGCATGAGCTGACCTTTGCCGTCGCCCGGCTGCTGTGGCCGCGCTGGAGCGAGGACAGCTCGCTGGCGGTGCTGCTGCCCGGCCAGCCCGCGGCCCGCCCGCATCCGTTCGCCGGACTGTTCACCGGCTTCGTCAAGAGCCTGTCCTGGGAACGCCCGGCGGCATCTATCTTCGCGGTCCTCACCGACGCGGGACCCGCCGCCGCCTCGCGGCACTGGCATCCGAGCGGAACGTCACCGAAGCCGGTTCGGTCGTCCGCTATCGTTACGGCCGCCGCTACCGCGAAATCCTCACGCCCGCCCCGATTTCCGCCGATCCAGGCGTGCTGTCGATCTCCGACGATTCGGTGCTGGTGATCTCCGGCGGGGGCGGCGGGCTGCCGACCGCGGTCCTGCGCGCACTGAGCGAACAAGCCCGGCCGACGGTCTGGCTGCTCGCTCGCACCGAACCGGCCGAACTCACCGATCCGCCACCGGAACTGCCGCTCGAACGTCGCCGGGCCATTCTGCTCGAACGTATCCGGGAACGGGCCGGGACGTCCTCAGTCCAGTCTATGGTGGACGAGGCCGACCACGTGCTGAAAGCCGATGCCGCGCACCGGATCCACCGCGATCTCGAGACTCGGCTCGGTGCCGGTCGGGTGCATCACCTCGGCTGCGATCTGCTCGACCCTGCCGCGGTGACGGCCGCGATCGACACCGTCTTTGCCGTCGAGGGCCGGGTGGATGTGGTCGTGCACGCGGCGGGCATCTCCGCACCCGCCTCGCTGGAGCGCAAGACCCCCGAGGTATTCCGGGCGGTACGCGACACCAAGGTGGTCGGCTATCGGAATCTGAAGGCCGCGTTCGCCGATCGGCCCCCGGCCCGGTGGTGCAATATCGGTTCGGTGGCCGGTGCGGTCGGCCTGCCCGGCGATACCGATTACGCGAGCGGCAACGATTTCCTGGCCGCCTGCGCCGGGCCGGGCGAGACGACCCTGGCGTTCCCGCTGTGGGACGGCACGGGACTCGGCTCGGACGCGGTCAGCCGCAGCTTTCTGGTGCGGCAGGGCCGCCTCAGTACCATCTCCCCCGCCTACGGCACCGCGAGCCTTCTTGCCGAGCTGGGTCAGGGTGGCGGTTACGCGGCCCTGCTCGGCGACAACGAACGCGGGGTGCTCGGCCGACAGCGGCCGTGGGCGCTCGCCGGATCGGACGATCCGGCGCCCCGGACGGACATCTATTTGTCACAGCGAGTGGCACACGATCGGAAGCAGACGATCTGGCGCTGCGACTTCGATGCCGACCGTGATCGCTTCCTACACGACCATCTGGTCGACCAGCGGCCGACCGTGCCCGGCACCATGTTGCTGGAACTGGCCGCGCGCGCCGCTCGGCAGCTGGCACCCGACGCTATCGTGCGCGGGTTCCGCAACGCGCGCTTCGAAGCCTTCGTCCGCCCGTTCTCCGGTCGGCGCCCGTCCTCGTTGCGGATCTCCGGGGCGCGCGTGCCCGCCGCCGACACGCTGGACACCATCGTGGCTGTCGACGTGGCCTCTGAACTCGCACCCATCGAGGACGGCGGCGACCGCCTGCGCCGACACTTCCGGACCGAAGTCGTGCTCACCGCGCCCGACCGCTGGATCGAACCGCCTCGCCGCGCGGTACCCGAACCGCCAGGCGGGCCGGTCGCCGATCCCTACCGGCATCCCGACTCACCCGTGCGACTGAGTGGAATCTTCGCCGGGGTTGCGTCGGGCCGGGCCGGTGACGGCCGCGCGGCGGCGATCTGGTCGCTCCCGGCGGAAGCCCGCGGGCTGCTGCCGGACCCGACGATTCCGTGGCCACTGCTCGACTCGGTGCTGCGGATGTACACGATGGCCGTATCCGGCGGGGACGAGTGCAGCATCTTCGTCCCGCGCGCCATCGATCGGCTCGATCTGTATGCGACCGATACCGATGAGAGCGCCCGAGTCGGCGGTTCGGTACTGCTGTTCGCTGATACCGCCGCCGACGGGTTGTATCAGGCTATCGGGCCGGACGGCACCGTCCTGGCCGAGATCTCCGGCCTCACCATGGCGGCCATCGGTACCGTGCGGTCGGATCCGCACGAGATCACCGGGCGTACACCAGATCCGACAGCTTCGTCACCTCGGGCCGGATGAGCGGATTGTCGCAGTCGCGCAGATAGCGAAGACAGCGCTGCGCCCCGGCGTGGTGGCGCACATCCTCCGGCGAGATGGCCGTCGCCTTGTTCAGCATGAAGGCGGTGGCCACCTCGTCGTCGCGCGCACAGTACGCGCAGGCCAAGTGGATGTGGTGGCGGACCTGGTAGCCGATCGGATAGTCGTCCGGAATCTCCACCTCAGCGGCCAACCGCAGCGCCTGGGCGGGATCGTTGCAGTCCAGCGCGATTTCGACCCGGGTGGTACCGAACTGCACGGGGCCGAACGGAATTCCGAACGCGAACGTGTCGGTGGTCGATTCGGCGGCCACGCGCTCGGCAAGCCCGAGCAGTCGCGCGGATTCGGCAGGATCGCGCGCACCGATGGCCGCGCGTGCTGCTACCAGATGCAGTGCGCCCCACAGCGTGCGCTGCTCGGTGTCGGCCGCCGAGCCACCGCCCAGGCGGCCCGCGGCCGAAAGCGCGTAGTCATGCGCCTCCTGAGGGTGGCCCAGTCCCGCGAACGCATGGCTGAGATGCCACGCACTCGCGGCCACCAGCGCGCGGTTGTGAACCTGGGCCGAGGTACCCATCGCGCGGTCGGCCACCACCGCAGCAAGCCGGTGATCGCCGGATGCGGTCGCCAGCCGCCGCGCCAGATGGTAGGCCCAGATCAGCAATCCGGCCGTCGCCGCATCGCGCCGCTGCCAGCGAATCAGCCGACTCGCGGTGAGCGTCCGTGGCAGGTGTTGGGCGAGTACGGAATACCGGCGCGGCGAACTCGCCCAGGCGCGGTTGCACAGCCGCAACGCCGCGGCGGCCCATTCGGGGTCGATCTGCTCGAAATCCTGCTGTCTGTGGTAGACCCGCAGGGCAGGATGATCGATCACCGCCCGGCGCAGCACGGCGAGTTCGGCGATGCCACGGTGACCCTTCTCCTTCGACCAAGGGGGCCGGTCAACCAGTTCGCCGGGATCGGCGATGTCGAGCACACGCGCCAATCGGGTGATGGTCTCGATACTGTCGAGCCGACGCCGCCCGGTCTCGACTGTGCGCAACCATTCCTCGCTGCGCCCCACCAACTCCGCGACCACCTTGCGAGACAGCCCGCGCCGACGGCGCGACATCTCCAACCGCTCACCGACTGTGAACCGTCCCGAATTCACCATATACATGCCCATACTCCGGTTTGGCGTAACCTGAGATCTTGCATACTGCTGAACGAAATCCCCCAAGCGCGGCGGGCTCTCCAATTGTCCCAGCGATCCCGCGTTCGGGCACGTTGCGGACGCTCCGGTCTGTTCGAGTCCTCGAGGCTGGGCCAGTCGGTGAAATTCGCCTACACCAGCTCGCCGAGCGCTCGACCTTCCCGTTCAGCCGTGGCGCGCGGGGCTTGATGTAGACGTGGCCGATGCCGGATATGGCGTGAGGCCCGGTAGTAGTCGCCGAAAATCAAGGAAGTTCGCGTAGTTACTGGTCAGACCCGGTACGGCGGAACTATGGGGCCGTCTCGTTGCGGGGTCCCGGACTGGTGCGACAACAACGAAGTTGCCCTGACCAGCGGCGATGGCAGGGTTCGGGTTTGCCGGGTAGGTAAGTGCCGTGACTGCTATGCCCGTGGCGCGGTGGCGTTGACGATGTGGTGGATGGTGGAGCGGCCGACGCTGTATTCCTGGGCGAGGTCGGCCAGGCCCGCGTTATCGTCGGGGTCGTGGTAGCGGCGGTGGATCGTTCTCCGTGCTGCCAAAAGGTAGATTCGGCTGTTTGCCTTTGAGGCGACTTTTTGCGCGGGCCATGGCCATGCCCTCGCGGGTGCGTAGGTGTTTCAAGTTGGCCTCGAATTCGGCGACCATGGCGAGGGTTGCAGGCAGAGCTCGCCGAACGCATCGGCCCAGTCGTAGATCTGGCTGCCGAGCCCGAACAACACGTCGCGCTCGCGCAGGGTGGTCAGGATATCGTCGGCCTCGGCCATGTTGCGCGCGAACGGATCGAACTTCGTGGTGGTCAGCGCCACCTGTCGCCCGGTGACGGCCGCGGCGGCGGAAGTGACCGCGGTGAGCGCGTTGTCCAGGCCGGTGCGGTTGCGGCGGGTGGTGCCGGAGAATCCCTTGTCGATGAAGATCCGCTCGCGTGGCACCGCGAGTTGCTCGGTTTGGATCTCGACGTCTTGTTAGTCGGTGGAACAGCGCACGTATCCGACGCGGAAGGGCTCGATCACCGTGCGATCGTTCCATATGACGGGGTTTCACCGGAACACCTTACGGAACACCGTGGCCAGGGCCTGAGTACCGCGGCTGTGGTGTTCCGTTGGCCGATCGGCCTACGGAACAGCTACGCAGCAACACCGTTCCTACTTTGCCGGCAAACTCAGGTAACCACGTGGAGGCGACAGGCGTAGCGCCGAGCGCATCAAAATGTCCAATTCCTTGCCCAGTTCGCTGACATCGAACCGATCCTCGAAGAGCACTGCTACCTCACCGACAGCCAGTTCGGGCGACGAACACAAGACGGTGTCGAAGCCGTTGCCTGTCAACCACAGCATCGATGTCGAGTCGACGACATCCTCGCGGTTCCAGTCGGGGATGGCACCCAACCAACCCGCCCATGTTGCGAAAGTCGACATATACGACGGCTGGGCAAGGCCGTAGGATTCGCCGTCGAGCATGGTGAACCCAGGGTGCACATCAGTGAGAAACCGATGAACCGCCGGTGGCAGCGTCTCCCAGAACGGTGGCGTCGGTCCGGTGAATGTGTGCGGATCCCATCCCACCCATACCACCGTGTTGCCGTCGGCGTCTTCGACGAAGTAGAGCAGAGCCTGACCCTCCGAGTGCCATCGGCAGACGTGCACGTCGCGTAGTCTGGCATGCAGTTCGGAGGCGAAATCCGGCACCAGATCCAGGAAGTCGGTATTCCAGCGTCGCAGCGCCAACCATACCCGCTCCTCACGATCGCATGCCGTGACGATCTCGTGGAACGGTGCTGTCGCATGGGCGTCCGGCACGTCGAACATGAACACAATCGGGCCGTCGCCGCGATCGCCACCCAACAGTTCCTCGAGTTTGTGCGTGCCCGAGACCATCGATGGGGCACCGAATTCGAGCTGGTCGAGCAACTGCGAGTCGCCCGCGGCGGCCGATGAAACTGCGCGGTGCAGGTCCGATCGCACCCGGTTCTCCAACTGCACCTGCTCGGCCTGGTAGTCCGGGTCGATCCCTGTCAGCATTGCGGCACTGCGGCCGCGTTGCATCCAGTACACCGGCCGTGACACCCACTGCATGTTTGCTGGCGTGTGGGACACATGCCACATCTGCTCCGGCGTGAGAATGGTGAATCCCGGGATCTGCATGAGCTCCGACAGCGGGATGATGCGCGCCGCAACGACTGCGGAGTCGAACTTGCCCGGGCCGATCATCCCCCCGTACCGCAACTTCCCCTGCATAAAACCTCGAACCTTTCTCCGACTGACAGAGTCACAACGGAAGGTTGCCAAGATGGCCCGAACGCGCCGCGTCAACCGCTGCTCGCCGCCCATCGTGGCAGCACCCGACACTTATTCCTGAGCGATCTTCCCATCCATGGGAACGTATCCACGACACGGATCAGAACGCTGTTCGGTCTGCGCCTCGAGATTGCCGCAGGCACGAATAGGAGGCATCCAGCTGCGCCAGGTGCCCATGATCACGCGGCAGGCGAGGTCTGGCCTGTGCAATCGCCGCCCGTAACCGTTTCCACCCGGATCCGCTCACCACGAATCAGGCCGCCGATCTCCTCGTCAGCGATCTGCGGGTCGGTGACGATCGACAGCAGCTCGTCCAGCGACGCTTGCCGGTCTTCCGGATTTACCGCGTTCGGCCAGCTGCTCCTGCATCCGCTCCTCGGCTCTGCTGAACTTCGCCGAGAGGGTCGAACAACTGCACCGCCTCGTCGAGCACCTCGGTTAGCCGACCGCGCCAGCACAGTCAACAGGATCGGATATCTGCGCCGCGGATCCCGCCGCCCCCAGAGCCTGCGGCGTCAAACGGCGGCCCATCGTGGCCAGGAACCGGCGGCACTCCGCCGGCAGCACCGACATGTCCAGGGTGTTGGCGCCAGACCGTGCAGGGACCCGACCTTGTCGACTTCGGCCTTCACCACCGTGACCGGGCGCGGCCGAATCGCCCACGCCGAGATCAGATCCTCACACGCCAGCCGGAACAACAACGTAGGCGAGCGGGCAGCCGGCCCATGTCGAGGCGCCGCAGGATCCGCCAAACAGTCGCGACGCTGACGTCGTGGTAGCGGTGCAGGTACATGGCGATCTTGCCGCGCCCGAAGTGGTAGTTGCGACGCAAGTGGACGATCTTGTCCACCACCTCGGCACAAGTCGCGTTCGGGGCTGGTCTGCCGTCGCCGCGAAGGTCCCGCAGCCCGTCCACCCCTCGGTCTCGTGGCTGATGCCGTAGTACCGATACGCATTGCAACACTGCCGGAGACTTCCTCGACATGACGCAAGACCGCGAGGCGCCGACCAACCTCATTGGCACCCAAGCCAGGCACCAGACACGCTGCCCCGCAGATAAAACCGGATATCGCCGCTGGTCAAGGCAATTTCGTTGTTCTTCGCACGATTACTACCGGAACCTCAACCAGCACGCCGAACGCACACGCGACTTCGCCGTCAACTCGAAGAACCGACTGCCGGATTACCTACCCGTACTTGCCTGACATGCGCAGAACCGACTCGCGATGGTGTTCAGGACAGGAGGCCGGTGGAGGGGACGTCGGCCACCGCGCCTTTTATGGATCACAGCGTGCGGCCGAGAAAGCCAGTGACAGCTGCGGTGAAGGCATCATTGTCATCGCCCGCCACCATATGACCGGTGCCGGACACGTCCACGGTTTCCGCGTGGGGAACGACGTCCAGGAATTCAGCGACCGTCTCATGAGACACGAGATCGGACAGGGCACCGCGCACGAGCAGGGTCGGGGCGACAATGCGACCCGCGCCCCTGAGGAGCATCTCGACGAGTGCCTCGAATTGCGCATTGCCAACCGATATGTCCTGGTGCAACGCCTGGAAGCGGTCGGTGATGAGCGCGGGATCCCATCGCCACACCCACCGGCCGTCTGCTCGGTGCCGCAATACCCTGTGGAGCCCCTCGAGGCGCACTGGTCGTTCGCGGTGCGGATTGTATGCCGCGATCACATCAGCGGCGGTCTCGAGACTTGTGAACCCGTCGGGATGCGCGGCCATGAACGAGACGACGCGGCGGGCACCCTCGAACTCCATCCGAGGGGTGACATCGACCAGCACCACCGCTCCCCACAACTCAGGCGGCGCGAGTAGGTGCGTGGCGAGAATAGTCATCCCGCCCAGCGACGCTCCGACGACCGCAGGAGCGCGCTCCGCGCAGAATCGCTCCCGCACCGCGAGCAGGTCTTCAGCAAGGTGGTCGACGTCGTACCGTCCGTCGGGCGCCCAGTCGCTGTCGCCGTGCCCGCGTGCGTCGTATGCCACGACCGTGTAGCCCTGCTCATGCAGTCGAAGCGCTGAGGTGCTCCAGGCGTGACGATTCTGCCCACCTCCGTGCAGCAGAATAACAACCGGCCGGTTGGTGCTGTGGGCATAGTAATCGGCGGTCAGCGTGACTCCGTCGCGGGTCGGCACCAACACATTGAGCATGCCTGCCGTCACGAGTTGTCGCCCTGTTCGCGGACAATCGTGACGGTCCCCTGTGCTGCAGAGACCGCCCGACCGTGGTTCGTGATGTCAATACGTGCGACGCCGGACCGCTTGGTCATCGCGATGATCTCTGTCGTTGCGACACAGACGCCGTCGGCGACCGGCCGCAGCAGATTCACCTTGAACTCAGTGGTCGCGACCCAGGAGCCGATCGGGATCACCGGGTAGAAGACAACGCCCAAGCAGTGGTCGACCATGGCCGACAGGCAACCGCCGTGCAGCTTGCCGAACGGTGTGAGCAGCTCGTCGCGTACCTCCATCTCGATGACCGATCGGCCGGCGCCCACCTCGACGTGGCGGAACCCGAGATACGCCGAGATTCCGCCAGCGGACTTCGCTGCGCCGAGCATCTGTGCGGCGATCTGCTGGTCGAACTGCGGAAATTCCATCGGTGTCTGCTCCGCTTCTAGATGACCCGGGGATTCCAAGAGACAATAATACAGATTGTGTATCGCGTGCACGGGGACGATCGCTGAGGCCGTCGTCACGTGACATCGGCCGTTCGGTGGGGACCCGGCTCGATGATGGGCAGGCGAGAAGTAGCGTAGGAGAGTGCGTCCGGGGCTGTGTCGCCACCGCTCCAGACGGCCAGCAGGCTGAGGATGATCCGCCAAAACCCCGCACCCTAGTCGATCTCGGTCTGCC
The DNA here is from genome assembly GCF_029869545.1 of Nocardia wallacei. Lineage (GTDB taxonomy): Bacteria > Actinomycetota > Actinomycetes > Mycobacteriales > Mycobacteriaceae > Nocardia > Nocardia wallacei_A. The sequence goes on from NZ_JARWQD010000240.1 coordinate 49,817, forward strand.
GCTGCTGGCAGAATCGCATCCCGACACCACCGATTGGCGCTTCGCGACGTGCCGTGGCACTCGGCAGGCCAGGAGACTATCCGGCCGGTTCGTCGCGCAACCGGGGTAGCAGGTGGCGAGCCGCGAAGCGGCGAGCGGCCTCGGGCGTCTCGAGAGATATGTTGACCGAAGGTGTGAGTACGAACGACAGGATCACGCGGACGGTCAACTCGGCAACGACACGAAGATCGGCGTCCGTGCGGTCGTCGTGGACCTCTTCGGCTAGCTGATCAGCCAAGAAGTTCGATGCGGTCTCGATGAGACCGCCTCCCTCGATCGTGAGAAACGGCAGCAAGGATTCCGGCTCGGTCTCCAGCAGGCGGTTGAGCAGCGCGTGCCCGCGCACTGCCGCCAGCGTGAATACGAATCCTTCGACGATTTTGTCCTCGAGATCCTCATGACCAGACACCTCGGCTTCCAGCTCCACGAGGAACCTGCCGAGTTCCCGCAAGATCACCGCTTCGACGATGCGCTCCTTGCTCGGAAAGTGTCGATACAGCGTCACGCGCGCCAACCGTGCACGACGGGCGATGTCCTCAATCCTGCTGCGATTGATCCCGACGACCTCGAACTGCCGAAGTGCGGCGTCGAGGATGCGTTCCGGAGTCCCCGGCGGCGTCGGTGTCCGGATCAGCGCGACTGCTTTTACGAGCAAGCTGGCGTAGTTCATCGTCGTGAGCAGGTCCTTCGATCCAGGCGAGGTAGTCAGCTGTCGAGTGTGCCTGATCGCCGGTTGCCCTTCCGAGCGGGTTCCGGATCCACCGCATGTTCACTTTTGGAACGACCTGAAATGGGCATTGAAACAATGGTATCAGATAGGTACCGTTATTATCTGTGGTACGCAGCGAGGCGTCCTGGCGAATCACCAGGCTGGCAGACGAACGGGCGAGGACGCATACGCACGGGCCCACGTCGACCGATCCCTCCGCGTCGCAACTGGCCCTATCGGTGCACGAACGCCCAGGCTTTGCGACCGTCATGGCCGGATTCGGCGTCCGGTGTGCGGCGCGACCCTTGTCGGTGTCGGTCCCGGCGAACGCGTGGGGTGTGGCCTTGCTCAATGCGACGTTGAGCGCGGGGCTCCATATCGTCAGCCATCCGCACGGGACCGCCGAGGTTTCTCCGGTACGTGCGGATTTCGACGGTGGTGCCGTGGTCGGGGAGTGGGTTCGCGCTCCTGGCGTCGAAACTTCCGGACCCGCGCTGCTCTACATTCACGGCGGCGCGTTCGTGGCTTGTTCACCGCGGACCCACCGGGGACTGACGAGCGAACTCTCCGCACAATCCGGGCTTCCGGTGTTCGCGGTCGAGTACCGGAAGGCTCCGCGCTATCGCTTTCCCGCCGCGAACGACGATGCTTGGCGTGCCTACCGATGGTTGAGTTCACGAACGGGCGGTGGTCTCGTGGCGATCGCGGGAGACTCGGCAGGGGGATATCTGGCGGTTGCCACGGCGCTCGCGGCTACGCGGGGAGCCGGGCGGGGCGATTGCCCACCGCCGGCGGCCTTGCTGGCCTTATCCCCACTGACGGACGCCACGCTGAGCCTGGCGCGGATGCGCGAGCGCGGGCGACTTCAGGAGGACCCGTTCGTCTCCGCTGCGGCTGCCACACGGATCGTCGGTTTGTACACGGCCGGTGCGTCCGCGCAGGAGATCTCGCTACTGGACGCGGACTTCCGAAATTTCTGTCCCACCATGATCCACGTCGGCGGAACCGAAATGCTGCTCGAGGACGCGCGCGCACTGCATACACGTGTGCTAGCTGCGGGCGGTGCGTCCTGGCTCCATATCTGGCCAGGCCAGGTACATGTCTTCCCAGCCATGTTCAGGTTCGTCCCACAGGCCCGCGCAGCGCTGAGTCTGAGCGGCGCCTTCCTGCGCGATGCTATCTCCCCTGAGGCGGCTCGCGCGGCAGTCCACCGGCCTCCGGACACCGGGTGAGTACGGTGTCCACAATCGCGAAGGAGTGACGCGATGCCAATCGAATTGCAGCACATGCTGCACACCATAAAACAGCGCCAATGGGCTCTCGGTGACTTCGACTGGGACGAACCTGGGGCAGACGCGATAACGGCCGAGCAGCGCCCGCAGGTCAAACAGTTCATGTCCGATTTGGTCTGGATCGAGCAGGTCGGCTCGCGCGCATTCGTGGCGCTCGCACATCAGGCCCAGGACAATACGTTGGCAGAGATCTACCGCTACTTCCACGCCGAGGAGCAAAAACACGCGAACGCGGAGTTGGCCCTGATGCGCCGATGGGGCATGCTCGACGACGATGAGATCCCAGAGCCGAATGTCAATATCCGACTCGCCATCGACTGGCTGGACAACTACGCAGACGACCTGCCGCTGTCGGTTCTGGGCTCGGCAATTCCGATGCTCGAAGTGGCGCTCGACGGAGCGCTGCTGAAATTTCTCCTGGAGGAGATCAAGGACCCGCTGTGTCACAAGGTCTTCCAGAAGATAAATGCCGATGAGTCCCGCCATCTAGCTGTGGACTTCCACGTGCTGGACATGATCGGAGCAGGGCCGGTGCACCGACTGTTCATCGAGGCCGCCGCCACCGCGCTGCGCCCATCCATGCTCATCGGAATTCTGACCGGGTTGCCCCTGCTGACCCGTATGCACAACAGCATCGTCGCGATGGGACTCGACGAGCAAAAACTCTTCGATGCGATTCGGAAATTCGGCGTCATCGGAGACCGTAGCGTTGCTACCCGCCGCAACCCTATCTACCACGTCGTCAAGTATTACGGCGAAATGGTCATGGACCGGTCACACCCCTATCACCTACTGCTCGGCAAGGCTCTGCTGGTGATCACTGAGCACTACCCCAGACGATTGCTCGGTCCCATTCCTTCCTGGATCAACGAACTCACCTACCAACCGGTGGCAGCAGCATGATCGGCGAAACGCATCAACAGCACCTTGCCTCCGGGAAAGCAATCCCCGGCATCACCCAGGTACTGATCATCGGAGCGGGGTTCTCCGGAATCGGTACCGCGATTCGCTTGCAGCACGCGGGTATCGAGGACGTCGTCGTACTCGAGCGTGCGGCCGGGCCCGGCGGCACGTGGCGCGACAACGTCTATCCGGGTGCGGCTTGCGACATTCCGTCGGTGCTGTACTCGTTCTCATTCGCCCGAAATCCGCGATGGAACTACGGCTATTCGTCCAGTGCGGATATCCTCGCCTACATACACGATGTGATCGCCCAGTACGGTCTTGGTGGGAAAATACGGTACGGCTGCAACGTGGTCGGGCTCGACTTCGACGAATCCGCCGGGACCTGGAAGGTGCGCGCCTCAACCGACAGCGGTGAGGAGGTCCGCACCGCACGTTCGGTGGTGATCGCCGCCGGGCCGCTGTCCAACACCAGTATGCCCGACATCGACGGCATAGACGACTATCGCGGTAACAAAGTACACAGCGGTCGATGGGACCGCGAACTCGACGTGACCGGACTGACCGTCGCAGTTGTCGGCACGGGCGCCAGCGCAGTGCAGATCGTCCCGGAGCTGGTCAAGCGGGCCCGCCACGTGACCGTATTCCAGCGTACACCGGGATGGGTCGTGCCTCGCCCCCAGTACAAGGTCCCGGCATGGACCAAATTCATGTTCGACAAGTTGCCGCTCACCGAGGAGCTCACGCGGAACGCCTACTTCTGGGCACATGAGGTGATCGGGTCCGGCGTGGTGTGGCCGACGGGTCTCACCACCGCACTCGAACAGGTAGCCAAACTCCAATTGAGGATCCAGGTCAAGGACAGGTGGACACGACGGCAACTCACACCGGACTACCGGGTCGGCTGCAAGCGACTGCTCATCTCGAATACCTATCTTCCGTCTCTGAATCGGAATAACTGCAAACTCCTCACCTTCCCCATCGTCCGGCTCACCGAACACGGCATCCTCACGGTCGAGGGCGTCGAGCACCGCTTCGACGCGATCGTGTTCGCGACCGGATTCGATGTACTCGGCAAGGTCGGAACACCGTTTCCGATCCGCGGTCGTGGCGCACGCCTCCTTGGGCAGGAATGGACCCGGGGCGCCTACGCCTACAAGAGCGTCCATTGCTCCGGATATCCGAACCTGCATTTCACCTTCGGCCCGAACTCCGGTCCTGGCCACAATTCGGCCTTGGTCTATCTGGAAGCCCAGATAGACTATATCGTCGAGTCGGTGCGGACGCTCGAGCGGTGGGGCTTGCGATACCTCGACGTGCGCAAACCAGCACAGGAGCGTTTCAATGCGGGTATCCAGCGGCGCTTGTCCGGGACAACTTGGAACTCCGGCTGCGCCAGTTGGTACCTAACGGAAGACGGCTTCAACCCCACCATGTTCCCGGGGTTGGCTCGCCAATTCCGTGAGCAGATGGCTGAATTTATCCTCTCCGACTATCACGCGGTGGCCTGAGCGCGAAGAATTGGAGGCCGCATACGGCCGCAGCTCGGTGTCCTTGTCGGCTTCGGACGACGACCTGGCCGACGAGGCCACCCGCACCATCAACCGCATCCGCGGCCTATCGCCTGGTCGATGAGATCCTGGCCGCTCTGCCCCAGCAGACCGTTATCGTCCCCGGCGCGAAGTCGGCCGAGATCATTTTGCCCAAACTGGCAGACTCGCTGAAAACCGTTCTGCTGCAACGCCAAACACTCGCAACCGATATCGGGAGGTGGCTCGATGACCACCCTCTTTTCCAAGGTCCTGACCCCGATGCCCGGCATCGGAGTCAGGACCGGAGCCCGCATCCCGCTGAAGTCGGCGACGGCTCGGCTTTCGCCTCGTCCGGCCACCTCGCCGCCTACGTCGGCATCGCCCCGGTCACCCACCGCTCCGGCAGGTCCATCAAAGGTCAACACCCCGCCAGATCCGGCAACCACAAGCTCAAACGAGCGTTCTTCCTGTCCGCGTACATCGCCCAGCACGACCCGGCCAGCCGCGCCTACTGTGACCGGAAACGCGGGCAAAGGGCAAGAAACACAACGCCGCGCTCATCTGCCCGACGCCGCTACGTCATCGACGCCACGCTGAAACCAAAGAGCCCTACCACAACCCGCTGCAACGACCAGCCTTGAACCCCGCCCAACAGCTACAGTCGCGACATGACCGATCTGATCGCACCAACCACGCGCCTGCACCGGGCCTGGCTCGACGCGCGTGCCGAGTAGGGCCCCGGCATACAAGAAGACGGATGCGGACTGATACCAGTCGACCATGTCGACTCGCCCGCCGGCTTCGCAGCCTGGGTGAAGCGACCGGCCGATGAGTCCGCCCAGACGACCTACCGGTGGATACTCGAGGGCTACCAGGTCCTCGGCGGAATCGCGCTGCGCCACCTCCAGAACGACAACGCGCTCCGAATCGGCCACATCGGCTTCGGCATCCGGCCGTCCCGCGCGGCGACACGGGCTGGCCAGCTGGGCGTTAGGGCGCATGCTCCACCGGAGGTGCACCAGAGCCGTCCAGCTCTTGGGTAGACCACCGCGACGACCTGGTTGCCGAACGCACACACATCATCACCCGACTGCGATGGCACCTCCAGTGCCTACGACCGTGTCACGCCGCACCTGGCCCAATTCGACGGTCTCGTCAGCCGACTCGCAGCGAGTCTGGTCGCGCACAGCCGCCGGTTGACCACCGAGATCGACGAACTCGCAGAGGAAATCAATGAGCGTGTCGAGCGGGTGGCGCCGTCGCTGCTGGCGATCGTCGGCTGCGGCGCGCTGACGGCTGGCAAGATCATCGGCGAGACCGCCGGCGCCGACCGATTTCGATCCAAGGACGCCTTCGCGGCCACAACGGCAGCGCACCGCTGCCGGGTTAGCCGTCCAACCGTGCTCGACATCGACTGTCGCGCACCGGAAATCGTCAGCTCGACGCAGCCCTCCACCGAATCGCACTCACCAAGCTCGCTGCTACCCGCCGGCACCGGGAAGTGCTGGCAGACGCAAGGCCAATGGAAGCCCTCGAATACTCGAGCGCCGGCTCTCCGACGTCCCCTACGTCATGGCCCTATACACCTAGGTAGCGCAGCGCGACCTCCGAGATTCGACGCCTTGTTTCGGCACTGTCGCTGGTTGGTAGGACCAGGTGGCTGATCGTCAAACGTATGAGTGCATCGACCGCGTCGGCAACGTCATCGGTGTCGATATGAGGAAAATGCTCGCCGAACCAGGTGACCAAACGCTCCGAGGCCAGTTCCAGCATTGGCGCCGAGGTCGTCAACAGCGGGAGAACGCCGGTCTCGTGGCGGGGGGTGTCGCTACCTGGGGCGGTAAGTACGGCCTTGAGCAGCGGGCTGGCGGCGGCCTCATCGAGCGTATACTGCACAGCCGCGCGTACTGCTTCCGAGACTGCTCCGCTGTGCTTGTCGAGTACGTTCGCGATCCCGACCAAGAACCGTTCCGCCTCGGCGAGCACGAGTGCATCCCCGAGTCCTTGCTTGTCACCGAACTCTCGATACAGAGTGGGACGCGATACCCCGAGGAGTCCGGCGACCTCGCCGAACCGGACGCGGTCCCAGCCCTTCTCGACAGTCAAGACATGAGCAGCACGAATCGCTTCCTCACGAAGGTGCCGTCGGAACGACAGCCTGAGCGGTTCTTCCATCACGTTCCCGATCGTACAGTATGCCCGAATTTGTTCATGAATTTACAATGGCATCGGATGGCGTGGCGTGTAAACGCAGGCGGCGGTACGACGGCTGCCATGAGAAGAGCTGCGGTATTCCGGTCGGCTCCTCTAGATTCGAAAGGGTGCCGAGGTGGGCCAGGCTAGCCATTGAAGCGACGACAACGACAACAACACCGGAACCGACAGGGCAAATTGCCACCATGATCGAGACAGCCGTGGCGGTGACGTTATGGTGAACGGACTGAAGGGCGACCGCCTAGATTGGCCGTCGATCGACTGGCAAACGTCGAGGGCGCAGTACGGCGTTGTGGCTGGCAGAGAATCTCCGCGGCGACGCCGGCGAGCGGCCTCAGAAAGATCCGCTATCTGCAGAAGCAGATACTCCGATTCAAAGCGAACATGCTGCTGAGACAGGCGGGAAAGCAGCGCCCGCTAGGAATCCCGGTATTCGCCGCCACGGTTGCTTCAAGCGTGGGTGGTCAACGTACACAGGTGTTGGACGCGGACCTTGAAGGCGGCGTTAGATTAACAGTTCCCGTGCGTTTCGCCTGCACAGGTCATTCAGGCGTGATGTCAGTTCCGGGTGGCCTGCAGTGCGGCCAGTGCCGCGCGCAGGCGGGTGGTGGCCTCGTCGGCGATCGGGTCGAGGGCGGGCTGGTCGGCGACCTGGACCATGAGTTGAGGGTTCATCGCTTCGATGATGATGGTGCCGGGATCGGTCCGGTCGCGGCGGACCACGACATTGCAGGGCAGCAGTAGTCCGATCTGGCGGTTGATATCGACCGCCCGGTGGGCGAGGGGCGGGTTGCAGGCTCCCAGGATGCGGTAGTCCTCCATGTCGTGGCCGAGTTTGGCTTTGAGGGTCGCGCGCATGTCGATCTCGGTGAGAATGCCGAATCCTTGGTCGGCCAGCGCGGCGCGAGTGGCTTCGATCGCCTCGTCGAAGGTGGTGTGCAGGGTGGTCGACAGAGCCAAGTCCATCGTGTGCTCCGATCCTGGGAATGGTGGTCAGGCGGTGGGGGCCGGGCAGGTGGCGTCGCTGAGGCCCAGCCGGCGCATCGCCAGGGTGGCCGGGCACCAGCCGAGAGCGCTGTAGAGCAGCAGATTCGCCCCGACCAGTGCAGTCAAGATCAGCCACCAGGGTGAGACGATCACGCTCAGCAATACGCTGAGCAAAACCAGGGTCCCGGCCAGAGCCGGGACGAGGCGGGCGATGGTCCATCCGTGCGGGCGCGGTGGCAGTGCCATTGGCGGAAGTCCTTTCGGTATGTGCGCCTGGCCCGCGGCGTGCGGGGTCAAGCCAGGGCGAGGAAGAGTTTTTCCAGTTCGTCGATGCTCAAGGGCGCGAGTTCACCCTCCGTGGTCTCGGTCAGGCATTCGCGCAGGCCGGTGGCGACTATCTTGAATCCGGCGCGATCCAGTGCTTTCGAGACCGCGGCGAGTTGGGTGACCACGTCCTTGCATTCGCGGCCGTCCTCGATCATGGCGATCACTCCCGCAAGTTGGCCTTGCGCGCGGCGCAGCCTGTTGAGTACTTGCGCGATAGCGTCGTCGTTGCTGATCATCGATGTTCCCTTCCTTCGGATCCTCCTCCCAATATACCCCGTGGGGTATTCAAGGTGGGGATCCGAGAAGGTGGGTTCGCGCACGTCAGTGGTGGGCGAAGCTGATACTGGGCAGAACCCGGGCCAGCCACGCAGGACTCCACCACGCCGCGCGCCCGGTCAACCGCAGGATGACCGGCAGCAGCACCAAACGCACCAGCACGGCGTCGAGCAGCACTGCGACGCCCAGGATGATGCCCATCTCCTTGGGCGGGAGCGGGTCCGCCAGGGCGAAGGTGAAGAACACCGCGACCATGACCGCCGCGGCGGCGAAGATGACCCGCCCCGAATGCGCGAGCCCGTCCACGTGCGCGGCGTGGGGGTCGCCGGTGCGTTCGTGATGTTCCTTGGCTGTGGCGAGCAGGAACACCGTGTAGTCCATGGCGATGGCGAAGATCATGGCGAAGAAGAAGACCGGTCCCCATGCGTCGAGGAAGCCCTGCGGGGTGAAGCCGAGCAGCCCGGCGCCGTGCCCGTCCTGGAAGATCAGTGTGGCCATCCCGAACGCCGCCGCGGTCGAGAGCAGGCTCACCAGGGTGCCCAGGGCCGCGATCAGCGGGGCCTGCAACGCGATCAGCAACAACACGAACCCGAGTACCAGGACGATCGCCACCACGATCGGCAGATAGTCGCCCAGGGCCTGTTGCAGGTCGAGGTTCTCCGCCGCCGCACCACCGACGACGGCGTCGGCGGGCAGATCGGCGCGCAGCTGATCCAGGATTGCTGCCATCTGCGGTGCGGACGGATCCACCGTGGGCATGGCCTGCATCATCACCAGGCCGCTGCCGTCGGCCGCGGGCTGGGGCGGGGTGAGCATGGCGATGCCGTCGCTGGCGCGCGCGATCGCCGCGGCCGCCTCGGCGTCGGCGGCGGGAGTGATGATCGAGAGCATGCCCGGGGCTCCGGGGCCCATCTGCCCGGCGATCAGCTCATAGCCTTGGCGCACCGGCGCGTCGGCGGGCACCACCCCGATCGAGGGCATCGCGGTCTCGAGTCCGGATACCGGCGCCGCCAGTCCGATCAAGATGGCCAGCGCCACGGCGGCAAACGGCCACGGGTGGCGGTGCAGGATCTGCCCCCAGCGCGCGAACACCGGCGAGCGGTGCTGCTGGCGACGCGCGTACGGCAACGCCGCGGCGTTGACGTTGCCACCGAGCGCGCCCAGCGCGGCAGGCAGCAGGGTCAGGGTCGCGGCCAGCACGAACACCACCGCGAGCATGATCCCGACCGCCATGGTGCGCACTGCGGGGGCGGGCACGATCAGTACCGCCGACAAGCTCACCAGCACCGTCAATCCCGAGAGCAGGACCGCCTTGCCGGCGGTGTCCATGGTTTCGGCGACCGCGGCGCGCGAATCGCCGGTGCGGGCCAAGGCGTCACGGAAGCGGGCCACCAGGAACAACGCGTAGTCGATGCCGAGGGCGAGGGCGAACATCATGGCGAAGTTCATCGCCCACACCGAGATCGGGGTGATCTGATTTAGCAGCACCAGCCCACCCGCGGAGGCGACCAGGCCCGCGAGGGTCAGCAGCAGCGGCAGCCCGGCCGCGACCAGCGATCCGAACGCAAGAACCATGATCGCCAGCGTGACCGGCCAGGAGTACAGCTCGGCTTTGATCATGGCATCGTGATTGGCGGTGTTGAAATCACTCCACAGCGCCGAAGCTCCGGTCGGGTACACCTCGAACCCGTCCCCGGACAACGCCGCCAGCGCGGCCTTGTGCTCGTCGACGGCTCTGACCATGTCGTCGGTGGAGGCGTTCGCACCCGCGATCACGATGCCGGTGTGCGCGTCGGGGCTGATCGTGAACCCCGGCTGCGGGGCGATCACCGCCGCGATCCGCTCATCACCGGCGAACACCGCCGTGACCTGCTCAACCACGCGTGCCATCGCCGGGTCGGTGATCGTGGCGGTGTCCGAATGAACCACCACCTGCACCGCAGCCGAGGAATTGCCGCCGAAATGCTGCTCGGCCAGCTCACGCGCCTGCACCGATTCCGAGCCGTCGGCCTGCCACCCCGCCCCGGCCAAAGAGGTGAACACACTCGGCGCGGCGGCCCCCAGCGCGATCAACACCAGCAGCCATACCCCGATCACCGCCCGGGTGCGCCCTGCCATGAACGCACCCCACCGGCCCAGCATCCCCGGACCCGGGCGCGTGTGGGGCGGATCCGCCGCGGCGGATCCGAGCTTCATCTCGGTCATCCAACCCTCCTTAAATACCCCCTGGGGTATATTGATGTCGAGACCGACCATACCCCAGGGGGTATAGTCGGGCGCAACCCCTGTTCCGCCTCGGAGGAGTGCAGCGTTATGGGCTTCGTCGAATCCATGCGAAGTAGCGCCGCCCGCCGCCACAACCCGAAGGAGGCCCTCGATGGCCGACATCGACCTGTATGTCGATCCCGTATGCCCGTTCGCATGGGTCACCTCCCGGTGGCTGCTCGCCGCCGCGGACGGCACGCACACGGTCCGGCTGCGGCAAATGAGCCTGGCCGTGCTCAACGAGGGCGACGACGTCGCCGCCGATCACGCACCGATGATCGAACGCTCGCGCCGCCTCGGGCGGGTATTCGCCGCGGCCACCAATACCGGTGGGCCCGAAGCGTTCACACGCCTCTACGACACCACCGGAATCCGGCTGCACGTGCACGACGACGATCTCGGGCCTGATCCGCTCGCCGAATCACTCGCCGAAGCCGGCCTGGACCCGGCATTGGCCCAGTACGCGCAGGACATCGGCCTCGACAGCGTGGTCACTCAGTCACACGAGGCCAGCCAGAACGCGCTCGGCGGCAGCGGTGGTAGCCCGATCATCGTTATCGACGGCCACGGCTTCAACGGCCCTGTCTTGACCGAAACCCCTGCCGCACAACGCGGTCGGGACCTGCTCAACGCGCTCGTGACCGCCGCGACCACCCCGGAATTCGCCGCCCTGCAACGCCCCTATCAAGGACCCCCGCGTATCGAGACCACCACCGAGGCGGCCCGCTGATGTGCTCACCCGTTCGATGCCGCACCTGCGGCAAAACCACCTGGTCCGGTTGCGGCGCCCACATCGACGATGTACGGGCCGGTGTCGCCCCCGAGCAATGGTGCCCTGGACACCCGGCGCACGTGGCGGGCCGACCCCGGCTCCGTCTACGCAGGAAGTGACCACGCTCACGCCGACCAGGTTCGCGAACCGGTTGGCCGACAACGGGATCTCTCAGTTCAGGGCGGTCCGGGGACCTGAACCGGGTTCGTTTCCCGAGCCCGGTGCCGGGCTGCTCACCGATCGGTTACCGCCCTGACCATGGCGACGATGGCGGCCAACTGTGGCGCGCTCTTGGTGGCGTAGCCAGCCCCGGTGTACCCCCACCAATCCCAGCAGCCCTGCGGATTCAGCGGGAGCAGGCCAGCTTTCGCTTGCGGGTAGAGCACCACGAGATTGTTGGTGTCGCCGTAGGTGTCGAGATTGCCCGCCTTGGGGAACAGATCTCCGAAGATGTACCGTCCGCTCGCGCAGCCGTGCAGGGCGACGACGAGTCGGCATGGTTCACCCGCCGCGCAGGCGGGCGGCGTGTAGAGCATGCCGATGGTGTCCATGCTGATCGCCGACGCAGCGGTTCCCGTGACATAGCGGCTCTGGTCGAAGGTGCTCAGTGTGCCTTGCGGCGCGCCTGAATTAGGCGGCTTCACCGCGCCGAACCAGTGCGCGAACATCTCCCCTTGCGGGTCTCCGCCGCAGTCGCTCAGAAACGGCGGCAACGTCAGGCCGCACGGCACCGTGCCCGCCGGCGTCGGCCAGGCGTGGCCCGCGGGAACGGTGTCGCGGTAGGCGATCTTCGCGCCGAAGTGCCGGTAGAACTCGACACCGGCATCGGACACCTCGCTGTTGACGAGCGGGTCCGCGGTGCCGTGGTAGGTGTAGACCGGACGATCCTTCAGGTTGCTGACCGGATCGATCAGCCCCCGATCCGACCATGCGCGCGCCTGCTGCTGCAGTCCGGCCAGGCCGGTGTCACCCAGGGCGCAGGACACGGTCTCGACGATCTCGCCACGGCCACATCCATAGGGTCCCGCAGCGACGATGCCCGCACCGGCAAAGGTCCCCGAATAGGCGACAGCCAGCTGGGTGGCCAGGAATCCGCCGGACGACACACCGGTCACGTACGTGTCGGTGATGTCGAGCCGCGGCAGACCGGATTGCGGCGTCGCATGCGCGGCCGGGACCGCACCTAGAACCGTGACCAGAACGACAGCGGCACCGAAGGCGAACTCGGCGGCATCGCACTGGAGATAGTGCGCGCCCGGCGCGCGCCCTGCCTGACACCGCACCGCTGCGTCCGGGCGTGAAACCGGGTACAGGTAGAGACAGGCCGACTCGGCGACGCAGGTTGGATGCTCGCCATCGATCTCGATGACCGCAGAGCCTGTAGTGATCAGGGGACCTCTATCCCGAGGTGATGCTGGAGTATTGGGTCAGAGTTACAGTGGCTCCGCAGCGATGGCGATCGAGCGTTTGAGGATCTTGCCCGTCGGGCCCTTGGGCAGCTCGTCGACGAACCAGATGCGCCGGGGGTACTTATAGCCCGCTACTCGATCTTTGACGAATTCGCGAATCGCCGATTCGTTCGGCTCGGCGCCGGGCATCAACACAACGGCCGCACCGACTTCGCTGCCGAGCAGGTCGTCCGGGATGCCTACAACCGCGACCTCACGCACGGCGGGATGTTCGTAGAGCACTTCTTCGACCTCTCGAGGGTAGACGTTGTACCCGCCGCGGATGATCATGTCCTTCACCCGGTCGACGATGAAGTAGTACCCGTCGTCATCAACTCGGGCCAGGTCACCGGTGCGGAACCAGCCCTCGGCATCCAACACCGCGGCCGTCGCCTCGGGCCGATTCCAGTAGCCCTTCATGACGTTGTGGCCGCGGATCGCGATTTCACCGATCCCGTCTTCGTTGGGCGCGAGCAGCGTCATCTCGACACCGGCGACTGGTGTACCGATCGACCCAGGCTTGCGCACGCGGTCTGGATGGTTTAACGCTGCGACCGGCGACGTTTCGCTGAGTCCATAGCCTTCGAGCACCGCGGAACCGAACGTGTCCTCGAATCCGCGCAGCACTTCGACCGGTATCGCAGCACCGCCGGAGACACACAACCGCAGCGATGGCATCGCGCGTCGGTCGTTGTGGTGCAGCAGAGCGGTGAACATGGTCGGCACACCCTCGAAAACCGTAACATGGTCGCGTTCAACGATTTCGAATGCCTTCTCCGGAGAGAATCGAGGGATCAGGGTCAAGCAGCTGCCAGCAGCCACCGATGCGTTGAGCCCGGCCGTTTGCCCGAAGGCGTGAAACAACGGCAGCGCGCCGAGCACCACATCCGAGGCTGTGAGCCGCAACATATCGACGACCGTTTGGACGTTACGACGCAAGTTGGCATGTGTCAGCTCAGCGCCTTTCGGCACTCCGGTCGTCCCCGACGTATAGAGGATCACCGCAGTATCGGTGTCGCCTCGGTCGACCAGTGCGACGGCAGGCTCGACCGAGGCGAGTAGCGTTTCGAAGTCCCCAGGGGTCACGGCGATGCACTTCGCCCCTGCGGACTCCGCGCCCGCCGCCGCAGCCGATTCGAAGGCGTGCCACGCGAAAACCAGGCGAGCCCCGGAGTCCGACAGAAGGAACGATGTCTCACGCTCCTTCAGCAGCACATTCATCGGCACGACCACACCGCCGGCCCGCAGTATGCCGTAGTAGACAATTGCGAAGTACGGAACGTTGGGCAGCATGATGCCGACGCGATCGCCAGGCCGCAGCCCGCGCGATACGAGCCATCCTGCCAGACGGGCACTCGCGGCATCGAGCATCGCGTACGAAACCTCGGTTTCGTCCAAGCGAAGAGCGATTTCGTCGGGTCGGCGGCGTGCGGTCTCTGTGAGGTTGAGCGCCAGATTGGTCACTGCGGTTCTCCTTTGTCCGAGTTGGGGCGGAAGTAGTGCGGCACGCGTCGGTGTAACGGACAGGCAGCTTGTGGTCGGTGCCGAAAGGTCACGCGGCTTCTGCCATCAGGACCCGTGTTGGCACGTACTCGGCACGGTCCCGAGAAGCAGACCGGGGACGAACGCCGTACTCTCCTATTCAGATGGCCCTTGATGGGTCGATCGGCATCCGAGGGCCTGGAGGCCGCTGGTCACGGTCCGAGAAATAGTCGTTCGCATGGCAGGCGTGGCAGTAGCCGACAATTGTCGATCGTGTCGTGAATCAATTCGATTGCATACCATGGCTTTCGGTGCCAATCGTGAAGTAGATTCCTTACTGCATCACCTGCGGCTGCGTAGTCGAAAGCCAAGCCCGCAAGCCAGATCCGCAGGTGTACATCACCTTCGGACGGAAGCTCTACCATGGCGGCCATGGAAGCGCTTTTCGAGTCAGGTCCGGTCGATCTGGGAGTCGGCAGTGGCGCTTGCGGGCTGAGGGCGTTCATACTCGGTTGTTCTCTTTCGAAATGTGGCTAGCAGCTCACAGCGGTGTTGTCAACCGCGCAGAGCGGACGCGAAAATTCCAGGCAAGGCGGCAAGCCTCGGCCTCTTCGCAAAGTTGGTCAGCCGCCGTAGAGTGACAGCCCCCGTGCGGTTCGTTACGAACCACGCCGGCTTCGGTGAGAGTGTGAACTCGCGGTCCACGAGCGATCGCGGGGCTGGACGGAATGGCCCCCGCAGGACGGTGCGTTCCGGCTCATCGATCAGCAGAGCATTGTGCACCACACCGAGTCCGCTTTGAATATCCTCGAGGGTGTGCCCCGGGAAAGCGCCCCACGTCGCACGCGGGGTCAAGTATCCGAATCCGGTCCACGTGTTGATCGCGATGGTGCCGTACCGCAATTGCTCGATGGCAGCTTCGAAATCGTCGCCTAAAGTCTTGATTGTGCGCGGATGAGCGATCACGTTGATGCCGAGAGTGCCGTCGATCGCGGTATTGCATACCCGGACCGCTTCTGCGAGAAATTCTCCGGCGCCGCCGGGGAGTTCGATGACACCGAGTACCGGTGCGAAGTATTCGATACGCAGCGCGTGCTCGTCCTTAATCGGCAACAATCCCTCAACGAGGGTACGGGCGCCGATCGCCTCAGCATCAGGGTAGACGCGTCGTGCCGTAGCGACCCGATCGGCCGAGCCAGGGTAGTAGTCCTTGCGCTGGGGCGCGCGTTTGAGGGCCGCGCGGAGTTCGGCAAGAAACTGCTGCTTCTGCGGCCAATCGGCGCTGATCACCGCGACTTGAGTGGCAATGCAGTTGTAGCCGTTGTTGTGCAACCGCTGGGTGGCCAGGTGCTCGGCTTGGAACCGCAAATCCGCCCTCGACCACCGTCCCGGTACCACGATCGTTGGCGACACTCCCCCCAGCTCGCTGGTGATCGGCTTGTCCAGCAACGGTTTTCCCGACATCCGGCGTCGCTCTGCGTCGGCTCCGACACCCCAAACGATGGCATCATGGGTATACGAACTGCCGGTCAAATGGACCGCAGCCACGTCAGGATGGTTCACCAGCGCACTGCCGACATCAGCGCCACCGGTAAGGATTCGGACGAAACCCCGCTCGATTGCCGGAGCGAAGATCTTCTCCAGCACCGGCAGCAGCGGGTCGGTGATCGGGTTGAGTTTCAGCGCGACAACGCGATTGTCGGCCATCATCTGATACAGCACATCCAGCGGTGCGATGGAAAAGATGTTCCCCGCGCCGAGCACAACACCGATCCCGCCAGTCCGATATGGCAGCAGTTGCCCCAGCCCGGCACGAGCCCGTAGGGTCGAGCTGTCGATCCCGGGGCGCGTCCAGATCTCAGCACGGAATCCGTTGAGCAGCAACCAGTCGAACATCCCGTGAGGGAATACCTCGACCGCTAGACGGTCACCGGGCGCTCGGCGGACGGGGTAGCCGTCGACGGGGCTTCGTCCATTCTCCAGCGCGCGCACTGTCTCGACCAGTGCCGCTATCGCAGTGAGCAGCGCATACGGCCCACTGGCCCATTCCTCGCCGATCAGTTTCGAATCGGCGGGCAGCCCCTTGATCCTCGCGGCGGTAGCGACCCATTCATCGGCATGCGTGGCAGTGTTGGCATGCAGCCGTTCCAAAAGTTGCCTTCGGTGTGGCAAACTAGCGCGGCTCCAGGCGATTTCACCACGGCCCAAAGCGGCGATCGCCGCGTCGGCGGTCATGATGGTCGTCGTACTCATCGGTGGATCCTTTCGCAATCGGCAGCGATCATGCTTGCCGGTGGTGGCGCTGGGACGCCACCCTTGAGGTGCACTCGCTGATATCGCGCGGCACCGACCCGCCCATCACCCTTGCGTGACAACTGCCCGGTGCGAACTCCTCGGTGACAGCATCGCCGTACCCGCATGCGCCTGTGAGGCGGAATCCGACCGTCAACTCCCGCAGAACCGTTACGCACCATCACGCCCATCCGCTCCGGACTCGCGCGATGGTCGATGTCGCCAAGGTTCGTGCAGGTACCCGGCGAGGTGGACCGACGCGGGTATGAGAATCGGGAACAGCTGGAAGGCCGCAATAGGTGCCAGCACAGTCAGCGCTTCGATCATGGTCGGCCCTTCGAGTCGGGCCGCCCCATCGGACGCGTGCAGTTGTTGAGCGCCCAAACGATGGTCGAGAGATTGGGCAACCATCGGCGAGCCGGGGTCGGAGCATTGACCCAGTAGACTGCCAGGCCGTTGGACATCGGTGACGGCGGGAGCGCGATTCGACTCGGCGGCAGCAGTAGGACCCCGCCCCGAACGGCGACTTCGACTGGATCAATGACCATGTCGGACTCGGCCAGAAAGGTGTAACGAGGTTGACGCACATGGGGTGTGCCGACCACGGGGCCTTGACATCGGGCGTCTCGGACTATGTCGAGCATTCGATCACCTATCGGGCGTGGAACGCTGATGCCGCAGAACCCGCTGACAGCCGACAGGAGAAGCTGTTGCCCCGTATCCGTGACTGGCCACCCGAACTCGCGTGGATCCGGGTGTTGTCCGAGGGCAGCTTGCGGAGAGGTCATTGCGCAGTCCTGTATCGGGCATGAGTGCGTTTTCGAGGGTTCTGGCCGGTCGAGGAGCTGCTCTGGCCTTTGCCGTCGTCAGCCCCCCGCCCGGGTCCGGTCCTAATTCAGTCGCAGATCGTTCCGGTCGTCTGCCTCGAGCAGCGCGTTGTAGGCCGGGAAGAGCAGTTTTGCGGTCGGAACCAGCTTGAGAATCTTCTGCACAGGTCCCTTCGCCCGAACCTGCCCCTTGGCCATGGCTATGGACAGGTTCACCTTGCCCTGCCAAAATGCATTTCCGATGTCTGCGGTCATGAACATTTCGACATCCGGCTGCAAATCGTTTGCTCCCTCGATTACCTTCCCGTTGGGAAAATCTACCGTGAGCGTGGCCTCCGGGTCCGTGTAATGGATCCGCAGCACCGCATCCGATGCAGACAGCTTGGGTTCGATCTTCGCGTCGGCAAATCCCTTCTCGAAAACCCTTCCGATGTATTTGTAAAGCTCTACATCATCCTTGAAGACACCCATGTCAATATTCCTTTACTACTTGTCCATCATATGGGGCGGTGGC
The DNA here is from genome assembly GCF_029869545.1 of Nocardia wallacei. GTDB lineage: Bacteria > Actinomycetota > Actinomycetes > Mycobacteriales > Mycobacteriaceae > Nocardia > Nocardia wallacei_A. Next base: position 67,696 of record NZ_JARWQD010000240.1, read on the forward strand.
GGTGAATTACGGTTCGTATGACCGTATCGATGTGCGGGCATTCGGTCACACTTTCTTTTCTAGTTTCTTCACATAGTCGGAATCCTCGATCGGAAGGTCGACGTTCTCCGAGCCAGCGGGATTTCCAAGCATCTTGGATACTTCTCGCGAAGATTCCTGAAATGGCTTCCACGCCTCGTCTACTTTCTGCGCCGGTCGGATCGCGCTGACGGGGCAAACCGGCTCACAAGCACCGCAGTCGATGCATTCGCTTTGATGAATATAGAGCATCCTGCCGCCTTCGTAGATGCAGTCGACCGGACATTCTTCAATACAAGATTTGTCCATAACATCGACACACGGCTCTCCGATGACGAATGCCATAAGTTACACACTTCCTTACTTTGGTAGATCGACAGACTGCGCTCTCGGTTCACACTTCGGCAAGCTGCGGAATCATGAGATCACTCGAATGCCCTGGCGCCAGGGATGCGCTCGGGTCGAGCGCCACCGCCGCATTGTTCACGGCAGTAGCGACCTCACCGAAACCGACAGCAATCAACTTGACTTTCCCGTCGAACGTCGCAGCATCTCCCGCAGCATAGATATTGTGGTGACTCGTCCGCATCGTGCGATCCGTTCTGATCGAGCGGCCCTCGAGTTCGAGGCCCCAATTGGCGATCGGCCCCAGATTCATCAAGAATCCGAGTGCGGCGACCACAACTTGAGCCTCGACTTCTAGTCGCTCGGGCTCACCGGCTACCTCGACCACGACGGACCGGAGGTGATCCTCGCCCCGCAGCTCCGACACGTTGGCGTTCAGAAGGAGTTGACAATCGGATTCGCGCAAGAGGCGAACCGAGTGTTCGTGGGCACGGAACTGCGCACGCCTGTGTACCAGCGTGACCGATCGGGCCCGCGACAGTGCGGCAAGCGCCCAGTCCACCGCCGAGTCACCGCCGCCGACAACGACGACGTCTTTGTCGTCGAGGACGTCGAGTTGGGGAACAAAGTAGCGCAATCCTCGACCGAGGAAGTCCTCCCCCGCCGCGAGCGGCCGCGGGGTGACAGCGCCGACCCCGGATGTGATTATCACGGCCCGTGCGTCGATAACGGCACCGGCCGAGGTCGAAACTCGCCACCCTTGGCCCCTGCGTTCCAGGCGTTCAGCCTGCTGGGAGAGGAAGTATCTCGGCGAGAACATTGCCGCCTGCTGTACGAGGCCTCGGATGAGTTGCTGTCCTTGGACTCCCGGCAGGCCGGCAATGTCATAGATGTTCTTTTCCGGATAGATGGCCTGCACCTGGCCACCTACCTCCGGCAATGCGTCGATCAACGCCACGCTCAGTCCACGGAACCCCGCACAGTAGGCGCCGAAGAGCCCGACCGGGCCGGCGCCGACGAATAACATGTCGACGTCGAATTCAGAGATTTCGGATGTCATTGCAGATTCCTCGAGATTCGCGTATCTGGTCGAAGTGGATCGAGCGTGTGGCACCTAGTGCGTCGCTGGACGCATTAAGCACCGGTGATCGACAGGGCTTTACCCAGCTCCTCTTCGTCTTCTACCGCGAACTGGTCTTCCAGCTGCATCGGCGAGTAGTCGTCGTCGATTTCTTCGGGCGGGCATCCCCGCGCACTCTCGATCGACTCGAGGCGACGGTTGAGCTTGTCCAATCCGTAGTCGGTCATGTCGTCGACGCTGATGCCGAAAGGAATTTCGTCGAACGGTTCGAAGAGATTGACGATCAGCTGCAAAGCCGGTTCCATCAATTCCTGCATGCGCTCGTCGACAACATCCCAATTGCGGTCATCGGCGGCGACATGACGTCGGCAGGTAAAAGTCCCCCAGGCCATGTGACGGCGCTCATCGTCACCGATGTGACCGATCACCGTCTGCATTCCGGGCAGGATATTGCGGGTCTTGCAAACCTTTGCCCAGACGTAGTAGCCGGTGAGAGCGAGACATCCCTCGACCACGTGGTTGTAAGTGACCGAAGCACGGATCTGGGCCGCCGACGACGGGTCCGATGTCAGTGCGTACAGGGACTTGGGCAGCTCTTCCAGGAAAATTCGCCGATAAGGCTCGCTGTACTCGACGTACTCGTGAAGGTCTCGACCGAGGCCCACCGCATCGAACCACAATCGGAATGCCTGCATATGCTTGGCTTCCTCGAAGGTGAACTGCGAAAGATAGGCCTCGTCGGCCAGCCTGCCTTCGGCCGCCATAGCCGCCATGAACGGTTGCAGATCCTGCGTCACCGACTCTTCGCCGCCGATGAATTGTGCAGCGAGAATGCACGTAAGCCGCTTCTCGTCATCAGTAAGAGCCGCGAAGTCCTCGGCGTCCTGAGAGAAATCGATGGATTCGGGATTCCAAAACTTCTTGTTTCCTTTCCGGAACAGCTTCATCGAGAACGAGTCCATCCTCAAGCCGCCCTCACTGAGGCTGCCGAACCCGGTCCGTTTGCCATGTTCGATAACGCGATTGAGTGCCATTTCATTGCCTTTCGTAAATGCGAGTCGACTGCGATCGTCGCTGGGTCAGTAACGGATCACGCCGCGGATGTTCTTTCCTGATCGCATGTCGTCGTAGCCGCGGTTGAGATCATCGAGGTCATATTCGGTCGTCACCAATTCGTCCAGCTTCAACTCCCCGCGCCTGTAGAGTTCGAACAGAACAGGGATGTCGTGCTGGCCATTCGAAGATCCGAACAGCGATCCTCGTAGTTGCTTCTCATACAACGTCAGTTCGAGGAGGTTCGCGGAGACGGTCAGCTCCTCCGGATGGCCGATAGCAGTGACAACGACCCGACCGCGCTTGCCCACGATGCTGAGCGCCGGTGCAATATCCACACCTTCGGCAACGCCCGTCGTGAGGACGCAGACATCGGCGAGCCTTCCATAGGTCAACTCACTGATCACATTCCACGCCTCATCGATGGATTCGGCAGTGTGAGTAGCACCGAACTCACGCGCTTTCGTACGCTTGAACTCGACCGGGTCCACGGCCATAATCATGCGGGCACCCGCGATCCGCGCGCCCTGGACAGCGTTCATGCCGATACCTCCGGCACCGACGACAACCACAGCGTCGCCTGCACGGACCTCACCTGTGCGAACCGCGCTGCCGTATCCGGTGGTCACCCCGCACCCGACCAAGGCGGCCCTTTCCAGGGGGATATCGTCGTCGACTTTCACCACCGAGACGGCCGGGACAACTGTGTATTCTGAGAAAGTTCCCAACAGGCACATCTGGCCGATATCCGCGTCTCCGGCATGGAACCGGTACGTTCCGTCCAGTTGGTGCCCGAGCATCACCGCGGCACCCGCGTCGCACAGGTTGCCGATGCCGCGCACACAGTAGGAGCACCGTCCGCACGCGGGCAGGAACATCATGACAACGTGGTCGCCCACGGATACGTCGACCACATTCTCACCCACAGCCTCGATAACGCCGGCGCCCTCGTGCCCTCCAACGATGGGGAAGGGAATCGGCAAATCCCCGGTGACCAGGTGCTCGTCAGAATGGCACAGTCCGCTGGCGACAAGTTTGACGAGAACCTCGCCGGGCCCCGGCGGGTCCAGCTCGACTTCCTCGATATGCCACTTCTCGTTCTGCCCCCACAAAACCGCAGCTTTTGTCTTCATGAATTCTCGACTCCGTCACATCCGAGCAATGTATGTGGCCATCATCACCATCGGGAAGGCGCACTCGCGCCTGCCGCGCGTGCCACGTATGGCCCCCCGGTGCCAGATTCAATTCCCGCCTGCGTCGTTAGCGATGACGGTGTTCATACGGACCCGGGGTGTGGCATCTGGCGCATCGAGCATTTTCGAGCATTCGGCCCGCCCAGTTGGGCAGCGAAGATCAAGTTTCAGCGCCTCGGCCAGGCATAGCCGAGCGGCCGACCGGCCAGGCTAAGCGAACGTGGGCTATAGGTCCGGTCAGAGTTGCTCTGTAGTGGCCGTAGCGCTCGCCACGCGATCGACCTGCACGTCGAGGTATACGGCGAGCCCGCCGCCCGTTCGTGCGCCGAATTTCAACCGGCCGTTGAGCGACAACACGATCTGATCTGCGATCCACAATCCGAGACCCGCGCGACCGCGCTGATCGCCGACGGACACGTACTTCTCGGTGACATCGGCCGTCAACTCCCTCGGCAGGCCGGGTCCACGGTCCAGGATCTCGATATGCAGTTCGGATGAGCTGACGCGAGCGATGAGATCGACGGGCTTCCCCCGTCCGTGCCGGAAGGCATTCTCGAGCAGATTGGTGATGACGCGTCGGAGCAGCTGGGTGTCGAAGCGGCATGCGGTGTCCGGTGGCGAGACCGTCAGCCGAAGCTGGGGCGGCGCCAGGCCGACGGTGTCGGCCGTGGCGACCAGAAAGTCGTGGAGAACGACCACCTGCCGATGACCGGTACTGAATGTGGGTCGGCGGCTCGCTGCGACGTCTCCCAGCGCATCCATCATTGCCGACAGATGACTTGCGTGCGCTGCGATGAGTTCTTTCATGCGCTGATCGTTGGCCGACGGTACGTCATTGTGTGCGACCTGGTTATCGGCGAGCGCCTTCAACGAAGAGATCGGCGTTCGCAATTCGTGCAGGATCACCTGCAGACCCGTCTCTTGAGCTTCGTACGATTTCAGCAGCCGAGCGCGGAGGTCACGCTCCTCCTCGGCAGCGGAGTGCTCTGCGACGACCTCGGCCAGCGCCTCGGCGTGGGCTTGGGCGGCCCGCTGAGTCAGAAGCGTGAATACTGTTGTCAGAGCGGCTGTCAACAAAAAATACACCGGCCACCATAGTCCCGCCTGCCATCTGACCTCTGGCGGTACGACCGAGGAGCTTACGGTAAGCGCGAGGATGAAGTACGCCAAGCTCAGCGCAAGGGATGCCAGCACTGTATTCAAGGGAGACAATCGTGTCGCCGCGGCAACGATGGTCAAAAACAACAGTCCCACAAGAGGACTCGTTGCACCTCCGGTTACTGCGATGAATGCGAGAGAGAATCCCCCATCGAGTGTGGTGACGACGGCGGAGGCTTTCGCGCCTCCGAGTTCTGTTGCAGGCTCATAAAAACCTGCGAGCGAATAGACGACCGCGATCGCCAACAGCGTCCACGCCCACCCCATGTGTTGGCGCACATCGTGCGTCCCGACGGTCAGCAGCACGGCGACGGACACCACGACCAGTGCCCGGACACTGACGATGGTCCATCGAACGGTCCGGATGTCTACATCCCGAAGCGTCTTCGTGGCCCAGGGCGCAATGGGGCGTGAAGAGCGCCACCATCGAATGGCTGACATCGGGGCCTCCCAGTAACGCACAACGAGTAGTCTGCATGATTGCTGCGACAAATATCCGGGATTGCGGTCCCCGTAACGACCTGACTCGCCGTACAGACGCCGACGGTGTCGGCGCCCGATCGGTCTCGGCCACATATCCACTCGAAATCGGTTGGCAGTAAACAGTTCTCGCTGTCGCACGAGCCCGGTTCAGCATCCTGTCCGAACGGCCGGGTCAACATGTGAGCGACATCCATCGATTCACCGCCGAGATGAGCGATTCGGTCCAACTGGCGAGGTGAAATCTGCCGTCGTCGGCGTTGGCGCCGGTCGGGTCGCCGAGTACTCCATTGCGGCTCACGGCTGCGACGCCGTGCTCACGCATGCGGTCGATGAGCTCGCCCATCGGGCGGATGTTGCCAGGTTCGGCACGGTCGACGGAGACGGTGTCAGGTCGCAACTCGAGCATGACCGAGGTTTCCGCATGCCCGGCGTGGCTGTCGTTGCTGGCACCGGACGGTGACCACGCCAGGACGTTTCGTCCTTCCCCGCGCAGCGTTCCGGCCGCGGCACTGAGTGCATCAAGATTGCCGCCGTGCCCGTTGACGAGCACTACACCGATGAACCGGTCCGCAGAGCGAACGAGTTCGACAAGTAGCAGTTCGAGTGCTGCTCGGCCGATCGACAGCGTACCGGGGAAATCGGCGTGTTCGCCGCTGGATCCGTAAGGGATTGCAGGTGCGACGACGATGCCGGGCAGCGCCGCGGCGAGCCGGTAGCAGAGTTCGATTGCAATGGTGGTGTCGGTACTCAGCGGCAGATGCGGGCCGTGTTGTTCGGTGGCTCCGAGCGGCACGGCGAGCACGGCGCGGTCGGGCACTTCCGGTGAGCGGAGGCTGGCGAACTCGGTCATGGTCACTATCCCCTCCCGTTCCGGTGAAAACGGGGAAGGAGAGGAATCAGGGTGCGGTTGCGGAGGCATCCGGTCCAGACTCCGAGCCCGTAGGCGAAATCGTCTGCCAAACGCAATGCCACGTTACTGCTTTTCATGAGTGACTCCGTCGCTGCGGCGGCACACGCGACGAGAAGTAGCCTCCTGCCGCGTCTGCTGGACAGCGCGAGCGGCCACCAGACGCGGCGCAGGCAGGTGGCAAGCTGGCGGAGGAGCGCAACTTGGCCGTTCACGGCCAGGACGGTCGCCGTATGCAGCGGGACATGTCGGCTATGGAGCCGCCGGATCATCCGCAGGCTGGTGAAGGCACTCGGAAGTGCCGCGGCCGCAAAGTGTCCGGTGACCGCCAGCACAGACTGCACGCCGACGACGGCGGGCAGTCGGACGGCGTTGAGAAGGCCGGGGTGCCGTCGAGCAAGTGGGGCGGCCGAGGTCCCGTAGTCGAAGCGTTGGCGCAGGAAGGCACCGATGGTGCCGCGAGGTTCGTGGTGGACTGTCGACAGCGGTTGGTAGCGCACCGAGAAGCCTGCGGCCAGCAAACGCCAGATGAGGTCGACATCCTCGCCGAAGCGCAAGGATTCGTCGAACCCGCCCACCGCACGCAGAGCTTCGGCACGGACCACCAGTGCGGCGGACGGCACATAGCGGACACGCCCGTCGGGCTGCACGGGTGCGGGTAGGGTGCCCATGTCGAGGGCGGAATGGCTTGCCTCGTAGCGACCGACCGGACCGGTGATCAGTGATCGGACGCGCGGGGCGACGGCTGCGACAGCGGGGTCGTCGAACAACGGGAGAATGGTGTCCAGCCAGCCCGGGTTCGGGACCGTGTCGGAGTCGAGAAATGCCACCAATGGCGTTGCGGTGCAGCGCAGTCCGGAATTTCGGGCCGCCGCCGGGCCGCGTGCGCGATGGTGGCGAATCGTGGCGTCGGCAACCGGATCTCGGGAGCCGTCATCGACGACGATCCGGTCGGCGAATTCGGTGGTCGCGGCATAGAGCCGGGCCAGGCCTTCGGGATTGTCCTTGACCGGAACGATCAGCGTCACAAGTGCATTCGTGAGTAATCCGGACTCAGGAATGGGGTGGACAATCCCCGCGGCGATAAGCCGTTGGACCAGCGCCCGGGCAGGAGGCCTGGGGTCGACCGGCTTGCCGTCCAGCCACGTGTCCAGTAGGCGAGCTCCCGAGGTGCCTAGTCGCAGTAGGCGTGTCGGCGAGCCGCCGAGCAAGGTGCGGCCGTTGTCGAATCGGCGCACGCCCACGTCCAGGTGCAGTCTCACGGCTGGAAGCCTCCGTCGGCGTGGATGACACTTCCTGTGACACAGCTGGATTCGGGCAAGCACAGCCACGCGATGACGGCGGCGACCTCTTCGGGTTCCAGGATGCGGTCCAGCAGCTGATGCGATGCGAACGCATCGACAGTGTCGAGACCGTAGAGACGGGCAGACTCGATCAGCAGGTCGGTGCGAGTGGAACCGGGAGAGACCGCGACGGCCGTAACTCCGGTGCCGCGTAGGTCGTGGGCCAGACCCTTGATCAGCCCGGTAACGGCGTGTTTGGCGGCGTTGTAGCCAGCCAGGTGCCACATGCCGTGGTGTGCGGCGGCGGAGGCGAGGGCGATGAATCGGCCCCTGCGAGGCGGGCCTTGGCTCAGCAATGCGGGGACAGTGGCGCGAGCGAGGTTGGCCACGCCGTGAACGCCGATGTCGAACATCGGGGTCCAGTCCGATGTGGTGGTTTCCCAGAGCGGGCGGCCGCCGCCGGTAACCACCGCGGCTGCGGCAATGGCGGCGTCCAGCCGCCCGAATGCTTCCTCGGCGAACTTCACAGCATCGGTCAGGGCCGCCTGGTCGCGGACATCGGCCACGACACCGACAACAGCTCCGTCGTGTGCCGGGGCAAACCCGAGCACCAGCTGCGGTGGTGGGGGCGCCGAGGGGAACCCGAGGGGGGCGGGGCGGCCGGCGGGGTATTGGTCGCCGTTGCCGGTCTGGGCGGTGGCGCCGATGAGCGCGGTTGCCAGCGCGGCGGCCGCGAACGAGGTGGGGCGGCGCAGGCGCCGGGACATGCACGTACTCATTACCTCGGAGCTTATGCGGCGGCGGCCCGGCGTGCTGCGAAGCGTCGCCAGTGCGACCGGCGGGGTATTGACAGAGGCGCCAAAATGAGAGCTACTATCAAAAAACAGTAGCAGTCAAATGAGTGGACATGTCATGAAAATGGCATCGGCGGGAAACTCCGGCGCGGCGCAGAGAAGGGACCTCGGGATGGCAGAGCAGGAAGGCGTCACCGCGACCGCGGCACGGGGCGCGGCAGCGGTCGGCGGTGGCGGCAAGTCGCGGTGGCTGGCGTTGGCCGCGCTCAGCGTCGCCATGTTGACCATCGGGCTGGATACCACGGTGCTGGTGGTGGCGTTGCCCACGATGGCGGTCGATCTGAACGCGAATACCGCTGCGCTGCAGTGGTTCACGACCGCGTACACGCTGGCGCTGGCCGGGTTCATGCTCCCGGCGGGCGCTCTGGGAGATCGCTACGGCCGCAAGCGTTTTCTGCTCGGCGCGCTCGCGCTGTTCGGCGCCGCCTCGCTGTGGTGCGCGCTGGCGACATCGTCCGGGCAGCTCATCGCCGCGCGGGCGGTGCTGGGCATCGCGTCCGCGGCGATGATGCCCCTGTCGATGTCCGTGCTGCCCGCGATGTTCCCCCGGCAGGAGGAACGTCAACGGGCCCTGACCGTTTGGGTCACCTCGACGGCGATCGGACTGCCGCTCGGGCCGATCGTCGGCGGCTGGCTGCTGCAGCACTACTGGTGGGGTTCGGTCTTCCTGATCAACCTGCCGCTGGTGATCATCGGACTGATCGCGGTCGCCTCGCTGGTCCCGGAATCCCGCAGCGACAACCGATTCCGCATCGACCTGCTCGGCGTGGTGCTGTCGGCGGGCGGCATGCTCGCCCTCACCTACGGCTTCATCCGGTTCGGTGAGCGCGACTGGGGCGACGGCATCGCCTGGGCGAGCGTGGCGGCCGGAGTGGTGGTGCTCGGCGCGTTCGTGCTCTGGCAGCGGCGGATCCGGCATCCGCTGGTCGACCTGGATTTGTTCGCCGCGCACGGATTCCGATGGGGCACAGGGTATTCCATACTGGTGCAGTTCGCCATGTTCGGGATGTTCTTCACGGTGCCGCAGTACTTCCAGGCGGTGCTCGGCGCGGATTCGCTGGGGAGCGGGCTGCGGCTGCTGCCGCTGATCGGCGGGCTGGTCGTCGGCACCCGGGTCGCGGACAAACTGTTGTCCAGGGTGGGCCTGCGGGTCGTGCTCACGACGGGCTTCACGGTTCTCGCGGCCGGGCTCGCGCTCGGCGCGCTGACCTCGGCGGACAGCGGCTACGGCTATACGGCGGCGTGGATCACGGTGCTCGGCGCCGGAATGGGCTTCGTGATGCCCGCGGCGATGGGCATGGCCATGGGGGAGCTGACCCCGGAGCGGTCCGGCTCCGGATCGGCGCTCATCCAGGCGCTGCGGCAGGCCGGTGGCACCATCGGCGTCGCCGTGCTGGGCACGGTGCTGGCCAACCAATACCGTTCGGAGCTGGGCGTTTACGACCGGGAGCCGGTGTCCGACGGTGTGAGCGCCGGTGTCGCGGTGGCTCATGCGAAGGGCGATGCGCACATGCTCGAGCAGGTCCAGTCCGCGTTCGTCGGCGGCATGAGCGTGATGCTGTGGGTGTGCGCCGGGATCTGCGTCGTGGCCGGTGTGCTCGCCGTGTTCTTCACGCCCGGCCGTATGCCGGACGCACCCGCCGCGGCGGGTGGGGGAGAATCTGGGCATGTAGGCTGATTCGAAGGCGGGAACGAAGGGGGCCGGGCGCGTCACGGCGACGGCCCCCGCGGACGCCGAATCCGTGCTGTCGCGGGGCCCACCCGGCGCCCCGCCACCCCCGTCTGCCGGGTCAGGTACGCGGCCAGCTCGGTGCGCAGGGCGGTCGCGTCGCGGTCCGGGTAGCGGTGCAGGTCGGCGGCCGCGGCGCGGATCGACTCCGCGACATCGTCGACCAGGGCACGGGTCGGCGGG
>NZ_JARWQD010000241.1 GCF_029869545.1 Nocardia wallacei
GGGGGTTAAAACCCCGGGGGACCCCTTCCCCTCCCCCCCCGCCCCCCCGGGGGGGGCCCGGCGGGGTTGGGTGCCAACCCCCCCGCCGCAGTGGACGGGCCACTGACACCACCGATCACGAAGAAGGACCATGCACACACCCGACAAGAAGCTCGGCCGCGACATCATCTTCGACTATCTGCGCGCGGCCGGAATCGACTACGCCTTCGGTGTGCCCGGCACGCACGAGATTCCGCTGATCGACGGCACCACCATCCCGGAGAACGAGGTCTCCTACGTGCCGTGCCTGCACGAGAACATCGCCGTCGGCGCCGCGATGGGGTACGCCCGCATCTCCGGGCGCCCCGGCGCGGCCATCGTGCACGTCACGCCCGGCACCGCCAACATCATCGACAACCTGTACAACGCCTACCGGTCCAACATTCCGGTGCTGGTGCTGTGCGGGCAGCAGCACAGCGACCTGCTGATCCAGGAACCGATTCTGGCCTCGGACCTGGTGCGCACGGCCGGGCAGTACGCGAAGTGGGCGCACGAGGTGCGCGATATCGACGAACTGCCCCTGGTCCTGCAGCGCGCGTTCAAGGAACTGACGGTGCCGCCGCTGCGGCCCGTATTCCTTTCCATCCCTTGGAATCTCCTGCTGGAGAGCCCGACCATGCCCGACACCGGGCGCTTCACCCGCATCGCGCACGCGGTGACCGGTGACCCCGCCGGAATCGCCGCCGCCGCGGAGACGCTCGCTCGCGCGAAGCGCCCGGTGCTGCTGGTCGGCGACGGCGTCGGCGAGGCGGACGCCTGGCCCGAGATCGAGCGGCTGTCGTATCTGCTCGGCGCCGCGGTGTATTCGGAGAACCAGGCCAGCCGGATGAACTACCCGAACAACCTGCCGCACTGGCAGGGTGAGCTGATGCCGTCCCAGGAGGGCGTGCACAAACAGCTCGAGGACTTCGACACCCTCTTCCAGATCGGGGTGAACTCGCAGGCGCAGATCCTGGTGTTCCGCTGGGAGAACGGCCCGATCCTGCCCGCCCATCTCACCCAGGTGATGCTGCACAACGATGCGTGGGAGATCGGCAAGAACCACTACGCCGAGGTCGGCGTGCTCGGCGATATCAAGGCCACGCTGCCCGCCATCATCGAGGCCGTCGCCGAGCATGCCGCCTACGACACCGACGAGGCGGCGGCGCGCAACAAGGCCATTCTCGCCCTGGACGCCCGCCGGGACGCGGCCTTCGCGGAGTCGGCCGCCGAATTCCCCGGTCCCGCGGGCACACCCATCCCCGATCACCAGGTGCCGATGGTCGTCGCGCAGGTGCAGCAGACGCTCGCCAAGCCGATCACCGTCATCAACGAGGACTTCTCGGTGCTGCCCGCGATCCAGAAGGCCATCCAGTACGACCATCCCGACGCCTACTTCTGCACGTCCGGTGGTGCCCTGGGCTTTTCGCTGCCCGCCTCGATCGGCATCGCCCTGGCACTGGGCCGCGAGCGGCTGGTGGTCGACATCGTCGGGGACGGTTCGGCGCTGTTCCACACCAATTCCTGGTGGACCACACGGAAATTCGAGCTGCCGGTGCTGTACCTGGTGCTGAACAACCACGAGTACAAGACCCTCATGACCGGGCTGCAGAACATCGAGAAGCTCTACGACTGGCAGCCCGCCCACGACGCCTGGTATCTGCGGCTGGGGGAGCCTGCGCAGGATTTCGCCAAGATCGCGGCGACGTTCGACATCGAGGGCGAGGTGGTCACCGACGGACGCAAGCTGCGGGAGGCCGTCGAGCGCGGATTCAAGATCATCGAGAGTGGCCGTCCCTACGTGATCGACATCCGCATCGAATCGGGGACCGTCCCGGCGCCGCCGACGGACATGATGCTGGTCGAGAAGCCGGACGTGGATATCGAATGGGCACAACAGCTCTGGTCCATGGGGCCGCCGTGAGGGCCGTGCATCCGCACCGGTCGAACGATCGAGGAGGGGAGACATCATGACCGACGGCCGAGGTCCGTCGCTGGATCGCCGCACGCTGCTGGGCGCCGCCGCCATCGCCGGGGTCGGGCTCGCGGGGATCGGCGGATTCCTGTTCAGCGAGGACATCGTGGGGCCGTGGCGGCTGACCGCCCGGCGCATGGTCGACAGATTGGAAGCCACCGCCGGGGGCCGGTTTCCCGGCTACCGCCGCAATCACGCCAAAGGCGTTGCCGTGGCGGGATATTTCGAGAGCAACGGCGCCGGTGCGCAGGTGTGCGAGGCGTCGGCGTTCCGGGAGGGGCGCTATCGGCTGGCGGGGCGCTTCTCGCTCGGCGGCGGTAATCCGCGGATGCCCGACGATATGGAGGCACCGCGCGGCCTGGGCCTGCAGATGTTCCTGCCCGGCGGGGAGCAGTGGCGGCTGGCGATGATCAACATTCCGGTATTCCTGGACGCCACCCCGGAGGACTTCTACACGCGCACACTGGCATTCGCGGTCGATCCGGCGACCGGCAAGCCCGATCCGGCGCGGATGAACCAGCACATCGCCTCCCATCCGGCGACCGCCGCGGCGCTCGAGATCATCGGCGCGAAACCACCGGCGCCGACCTTCGCCGGCTCGACGTTCTACGGCCTCAACGCCTTCGAGTGCACCGACCACAACGGCCGGACCGTGCCCGTGCGCTGGCATCTGGAGCCGGAGAATCGCATGCCGTCGAATCCCTCCGGGGCGCTGTTCGATCCGCTGGTCTCGGAGATCAAGAACGCACCGGTGCGGTGGACGATGGTGCTCGTCGTCGGCGAACCCGGCGTCGACCCGACCCACGACGCCACCAAGCCGTGGCCCGCCGAGCGGCGCCGGATTCCGGTGGGCACCATCGTGATCGATCAGGTGCGCACCGAATCGTCGGGGAATGTGCAAGAGGTGAACTTCGATCCACTGGTGCTGCCGAAGGGCATCGCCCCCTCGGACGATCCGCTGCTGCAGGCGCGTTCGGCCGCCTATGCGGAATCGTTCCGGCGGCGCGCGGGCGAGGACGGCGGCGCCGGCGCGGTGAATGCGGAGGCGGCCCGATGACCCTGCGCGAAGCGGCGACAGACACCACCCGATTCGGCATGGCGGCGCGAATCCTGCACTGGCTCATGGCCGTATCGATCGTGGCGATGATCTTCATCGGCGGCTCGATGGTCGGCTCCCTGGGGAACTACGGGCAGCTGCTCAGCATCCACAAGACGCTGGGGCTGGTGATCCTGGTGCTGGCGGTCATCCGCATCGCCAACCGGGTGCGGCAGCGGCCCCCGCGGCAGGACCCGGATCCGCTGAGCCGACCGGAGCGGCTGGTGGCCAGCGCGTCCGAATTCCTCATGTACGCGCTGTTCCTGGCGCAGCCGATCGTCGGCTGGTGCCTGGTGTCGGCCTCAGGCATACCGATCCACATCCTCGGCGGCCTGCGCATCCCGGCGATCGTGCCGACCGACGCGGGCCTGTACGCCGGGTTGCGGACCCTGCACAGCGTCCTGGCCTACGCGCTGCTCGCGGCCTTCACCGCGCACATCTGCGCGGTGCTGTTCCACGCACTGATCCTGCGCGACACCGTGCTTCGGCGGATGACCTTCGGCGGTGCGCGCGGCGGCTCCTCGAGCCGATGACCGTCTCCCTGGCCGATCGCGGTCGCGATACCACCGCCGGTGTCGTGATCGCGGTCGTGCTCGTGGGGGTGAACCTGCGGGCCGCGCTCACGGGCGTGGGTCCGCTGCTGCCGAATATCGGTGCGGATACCGGAATGTCGTCGGCGTGGGGCGGCGTGCTCACCGCGCTGCCGCTGGTGGCGTTCGCGGTACTCTCGCCGCTGGCGGCGCGGATGGCGCAGCAGGGCGCGGCGCGGCTGGTGGTACCCGCGCTGGCGGTCCTGCTGGTCGGCCTGCTCGCCCGCTCGCTGCCCGCTTTGCCCATGCTGTTCGTGGGCACCGTAATACTTTCCGCCGCAATAGCATTCGCCAACGTCCTACTGCCGTCGATCGTCCGCGGCGGTGTCCCGGGCCCGCGGATCGCCGCGGTGACCGCGGGCTATGCCACCGCGATGACGGCGGCCGCCGCGACAGCATCCGGAATCGCGGTACCCCTCGCCGACCACCTCCCCGGAACCTGGCGCACCGCACTCGCCGTCTGGGCGTTGCCCGCGGCAGTGGCGCTGGCTGTGTGGTCGCCGTGGCGCCGCCCAGGGCTGTCGGCCCCGCCGGGGACCGGGCCGGGAGAGTGTGGGGACCGGCCCGCCCCCCATAACCCGGGGAGGGCGCGCCCCGGGGG
>NZ_JARWQD010000242.1 GCF_029869545.1 Nocardia wallacei
GCCCGGGGACGGGGGCGGCGGGGGCGTCCCGCCGCCCCGCCAAAAAAAACACCCCCCGTTGGCGGTGTGGACACCACGACCGCCCTGGCGGTGGGTGGCGGGGGCGAGGGCTGACCGCAGACCGGTCCTCGTCACCCCCGCGGCCGGGTCCGCCCCACTTGGCAGTCGACGGGGCGGACCCGGAGTACGGGCGGTTGATGTGGCACATACGAATGCGGTTGCGGCACCCCGAGTACCGCAACCGCATTCGTTTCCCTCATCCAGTTGGTCTCTCCGGTGGTCGACGGCCCGGAATCATGCCGTCGCGGACCGGATTACACCTTCTGCCAGAGGGCGGGCGTGGCCGAGGGGGTCCAGCCCGGGTCGTGGGCGGTGTGTGACTGCAGGCACTTGTACTGCGCGCCTTCGTAAGTCACCGTGTCGCCGATCTTGTAGTCGCCGCCCTGCTTCCATGCCTGGCCCGCCGGGGCGGAGGTCGGCGCGGAGCTGGTGGTCGGCTGCGAGGACGTCGTCGGCTGCGACGAGGTGGTCGGCTGCGAGGACGTGGTGGGGTGTTCGTGGGTCGTGGTCGCCGGTGCGCTGGTGGTCGGCTGCGACGAGGTGGTCGGGGCGGGCGTCGTCGTGGACGGGGCCGTGGTCGTCGTGCCGCCGCCCGAGCCGCCGCCGATGTTCAGATCGACGCAGGAGTAGAAGGCATTGGAGGTGTCGCCGATATTCCACACGGCGAGCAGCTTCTGCTTGCCGCTGAACTTGCTGAGGTCGACCGAATGCGTCACGGTATCGCCGGGCAGCTCGTTCTTGCCGTCGATCTTGGCGACCTCGGTGTCTCCGATGAAGTACTGCCAGTCGGAGGTGCGATGCTGGGCGGTGTTGGTCCAGGTGAAGTCGACCTTGCTGCCGACGTCCTGCACCTTCCAGCCCTTGCTGTCGTCGTCGAGCTCCGGGTACTTGTTCGCGCCGCAGCTCTTCAGGCCCTTCGGCCCCTCCACGCTCTGCGGCTCGTAGCTGATGTCACCACAGGACACCTGGCCCTTGGCGCACTGGGCCTGACGGCTCAGCGGCGAGGAGACATAGCCGTGCGCACTCGCGGTGGCGGTGGGCAGCACGGCGATGAGGATCGGCGCGATTCCGGCGGCCGCGCCGACGATGGACAGCATTCTTTTGCTCACTGATGCTCCTTGTGAGAGATTGTGGGGCAGCGCAGCCGGCATGCCGCCCGTGATCGCTATGTGATTGTCCCGTGATGCGGGCGGGACGGTTTTGCATGAAAGTAATGCTCTAAAACCCGGGTGTTTAGAACCTAAGTCGCAGCAATCGGTCAGTCAAACGTTGGATGGGGCACTCGTCACAGATGGGCCGTTGTCCAATAGTTGACTACATTGTCTAACTGGGCAAATAGCAGTACCGGATTATCGGACCTGGATCGCTAGATACTTCTGGTCGGTCGATTTGTTTGCTGGTCAGCAAATCTCGGGGTTACCTCACGGCGCTGTGTGCAGCCCGTATTCGGGACGAACGGAATGCGGATCCGTTATGGACGCGGATTTCGTTTGAAACTACAGTTGCCCGTTCCCGACCTCTCGAGCCTGCCGCCGCTCGGCCCCCGAGGCCCGTCCGGTGCACTGTCCGCGCCGTACGGTGACCTCACCCCGAGCCCGCCGTAGCCCGAAACGACAACTGCCCCATCGCAAGCGATGGGGCAGTTCCCGAACCGTATTCCGGCTCCCGTCAGTTCTTGCGGCCGGGTGCCTTGGCGCCGGATTTGAAGCCGAGGCCGCCGGGCTTGGCGGTCGGCGGCTGGGCGCCGTTGCCCTCGCCCGAGGAGGACTCCGTCTTCGGCGCGTCGTCCGTCGAGTCGGCGGCCGGAGACGCCGTTGCCGTCGAATCCTCCGTTGCCGTCGAGTTCTCCGTTGCCGTCGAGTTCTCCGCTACCGAATCTTCCTCGGCCGCCGAATCTTCCTCGGCCGCGGCCGGTGCGGGTGCGGGCTGGGCGGCGGGCTTCGGGGCGCCGGGCGCCTTCGCTCCCGGCTTCTTGAAGCCGGACTTCATCGCCAGGCCCTTCGGCGCCACCGTCGGCTTGGTCTCGGTCGAACCCGATTCCGCGGCAGCGGTTTCCGTCGCCGGTTCGGCCGGGGCAGCGTCCGCGGACGACCCGGCCGGTGCGCTGTCCGTGGCGGCCGGGGATGCCGGGGCGGGCTTCGCGCCGGGCGCCTTCGCCCCGCCCTTCATCGCGAGACCCTTGCCGCCGGGTGCCTTGGCGCCGCCCTTCATGCCGAGGCCGCCGGGCTTGGCGGTTGGCGTCGCGGGAGCCTCTGTGGTTTCCGCCGACTCGGTCGCCGGAGCCGACTCGGTGGCCGGAGCGGATTCGGCGGGCTGTGCCCCGGGCGCCTTCGCCCCGGGTGCCTTGGCCCCGCCCTTCACCCCGAGGCCCTTGCCGCCGGGCGCCTTGGCGCCGCCCTTCATTCCCAATCCGCCGGGTGCCTTGGCCGCGCCCTTCATACCCAGCCCACCGGGCTTGGCGGTGGGTGCCGCGGGGGTCTCCGCCGGCTCCGCCGGGGCGGATTCGGCGGCGGGTGCCTTGGCGCCGGGCGCCTTCGCGGCGCCCTTCATGCCGAGGCCCTTACCGGGCGCCTTGCCGCCGCCCTTCATGCCCAGCCCCTTGCCTGCGGCAGGGGCCGGGGAAGCGGAGGCGGCCGGGGAAGTGGAGGCGGCCGGGGAAGTGGAGGAGGTCGCGGAAGTGGAGGCGGCCGGGGAAGTGGAGGAGGCTGGTGCGGCGGACTCGGCCGCGGGAGCCGCCTCGGGCTCCGGTTCCGGCGCGGCCTTCTTCGGCTCCTGGATCACCTTCAGGTTCTCCGACAGCGTGGCCGGTTCGGCCCGCTCGATCGAGTTCAGCATCAGCTGCGCCACGTCGACGACCTCGACCCCCTGGCCGACATCACCGGCGTCCTTGCGCGCGGTGACGCCGTCGGTGAGCATCACGCGGCAGAACGGGCAGCCGGTGGCGATCATCGACGGCTCGTTGCCGCCACCCAGGGCCGCCAGCGCCTCGTCGGTGCGGTCGAGGTTGACGCGTTTACCGAGCTGCTCCTCCATCCACATGCGGGCACCGCCGGCGCCACAGCACATCGACCGCTCGCCGTGGCGCGGCATCTCGGTCAGCGTCGCGCCCGACGCGCCCATCAGCTCGCGCGGCGCGTCGTAGATCTTGTTGTGACGGCCGAGGTAGCACGGGTCGTGGTAGGTGACCTTCTCGCTCACCGGGGTGACCCGGATCAGCTTCTGCTGCCGCACCAGGCGATTGAGCAGCTGGGTGTGGTGCACCACCTCGTAGGTGCCACCCACCTGCGGGTACTCGTTGTTCAGCGCGTTGAAGCAGTGCGCGCAGGTGACGACGATCTTCTTCTTCGCATCCTCGACACCCTCGAACACCGAGTTCAGCGTCTCGATGTTCTGCATCGCCAGCTGCTGGAACAGGAACTCGTTACCCGCGCGGCGCGCCGAGTCGCCGGTGCAGGTCTCCTCCTGGCCCAGCACCATGAATTTCACGCCCGCCGTGGCCAGCAGCTCGGCGACCGCCTTGGTGGTCTTCTTCGCGCGGTCCTCGTAGGCACCCGCGCAGCCGACCCAGAACAGGTACTCGTAGCCGTCGAAGCTGTCGGCGTCCTTGCCGAACACCGGGATGTCGAAATCCAGCTCGGAGATCCAGTTGAGCCGGTCCTTGGCGTTCTGACCCCAGGGGTTGCCCTTGTTCTCGAGATTCTTGAACAGGCCCGCCAGCTCGGAGGGGAACTCCGACTCGATGAGCACCTGGTAGCGGCGCATATCGATGATGTGGTCGACGTGCTCGATATCCACCGGGCACTGCTCCACGCATGCGCCGCAGGTGGTGCAGCTCCACAGCACCTCGGGGTCGATGATGCCCTGCACGTCCTCGCCGCCGACCAGCGGGCGCTCCGCCTCGGCCTTCGCGGCGTCGGAGATCTTCGCCAGCGCGGCCTCGTTCGGCTTGCCCTCGGCGTCGACCAGGCCGACCTCGTCGCCGCCCATATCCTTGCGCCCGCCCGCGAGCAGGTACGGCGCCTTCGCCACGCCGTGGTCGCGCAGCGACATGATCAGCAGCTTGGGCGACAGCGGCTTACCGGTGTTCCACGCCGGGCACTGGCTCTGGCAGCGGCCGCATTCGGTGCAGGTGGTGAAGTCCAGCCAGCCCTTCCAGGAGAAGTCCTCGACCCGCCCGGCGCCCAGCGTGTCGTTGTCGGGGTCGATGTCCTCCATGTCGACCAGGGCCTTGCCCTTGGACATCATCGGCTTCGCCGCACCCAGCGCGACGCCGCCGTCGTCCTCGCGCTTGAAGTAGATGTTGAAGAAGGCCGCGAACCGGTGCCACGCGACACCCCAGTTGATGTTCCGCCCGACCAGCAGCAGGAAGGTGCTGCCCGAGACCATCTTGACGAACGCGAACACCGACACCATCGCGACGCTGGACGGCAGCAGCTTGGCGACCTGCATGGTGAAGAAGTCGCTCCACATGGTCGCGTGACCGTAGGTGGCGATCTTTCCGGCCTTCACCATGGTCATGCCCAGGCCCTCGATGAGCACGATAAGCTCGATCGTGTACGCGGGGCCGAACTTCGAGCCGCTGAACCGCGACAGCCGCTGCGGCACGCGCGGGTGATTGAGCTGGCGGATGACGATCAGCGTCACGATGCCGATCACGGTGCCGATGCCGAGCAGCTCGTCCCACAGGTGGTAGATGCCCCAGTCGCCGATGATCGGCCAGTGGAATTCGGGATCGAACGTCTGCGGGTACGCCTCGAAGTAGAGGATGAAACCGCCGAGGAAGCCGATCATCACGAGCCAGTGCGCCCAGCCGACGGTGCGGAATTTGTTCATCCGGGTGTGCGCCAGGAACTCGACGAGCATCGTCTTGAAGCGCGGGAAGAACGGCCGCCAGCGGTCCGGGGCGGGCTGCCCGATCATGATGGCGCGGACCATCTTGCCGACGCCGCCGAAGAATGACGCCCAAGCCACAAGGCTGAACGCCACTCCAATCACGCCCAGCGTCACTGTCAGGGCATTCATGTCGCGACCTTCCTTAGGTTCACCGAGCATCCGACGGCGGGGCTGTTGCCGTGGACGTTGCACGCATCTTAACTGCCAGTAAGTTACCCGCCGGTAACTTACGTGTCTACCCTATGATCCCAGCCGGGAAACGGCCCCGGATTGCTGGGGCTTGACCCGCGCCGGAGGGTGTGACCGTGCCCACTTTTCGGTTTGATGTCGGCCGGGGCCTTCCAGCGGATTCGCTGGGGCGCGGTTCGACTGTCACGGTAAAACCCGGCAAATCCGGTCCATAACGCAGGACAGGCTTAGTTCCACTGGCGGAAAACGGATCTCGCTTCTCGCCAGCTATTGAACTAGGCTCACGTCGTCCTGCCTGCTGTACGCATCATCACACCGCTCGGGGAGGGTCTCGCAGGTCGCTCGGACGGAGCAGCGACTTGAGGGATGCGTGGGCTCTCGCGGAGTTGATGCGTTCGGCTACCTGATGATGGATTGGATAACCGAATGAAGTTCCGCAGCACTACTGCGGTGGGAGCCTTGGTCATTGGCACCCTGACCGTGGGTTTGGGCACCGCCCACGCCGAACCCGCGGCACCGGCCGAGAAGACGATCGGATACTCGGTCAAACAGGAAGACAAGGCCGCCGTGGCCCGTCTCGGAGCCGGGGGAACCTTCGAATTGTCGAAGGCCGAGACACCTGCGGCGGCAGCCGCCACGGCCACCGAGATCGCCGGTAAATCCGCGGAAGAGGCGCCGACCCTGGTCAATCTGAAAGATGACACGGGCAGCACCGTTCTGAGTTTCCCGCTGGCCTACTCGATTGCCGGACAACAGATTCCGGTCAAGGCGGAGGTGCGCGACAGCGGTAAGACCCTGGCGGTCACGCCCGAGCGACCGGCCGGATTGCCGGCCGACCAGCCGCTCGAGGTGAAGCCGGTCGTCAAGCCCGTGGCGTCGAATGTCGAGAACCAGCGGGCGCTGGGTGAATTCTCCACCTACTTCGGTCTCGCGACCGCCATCGGAGGATTCGTCGGCACCGCCATCGGCGCCGTCGTCGGCTGTGCCCTCGGTCTGATCGGGGTCATCGTCGGCTGCCTGGTCGGCCTGCCGACCGGCGCGGCCATCGGCGGCATTCTCGGCACCGTCGCTGTCGGCGGGCCGACGCTGGTGGCAGCGGGTGTCGAACTCATGAACACCCTCAACGCACCGCCCGGCACCACCCGGTACACCGACGAGGCCATGGAGAAGCAGCAGCAACAGCAGCCGCCCGCCTAGTCTCGCGATCTCCCACCGATCCGGCCCGCTCTTTCAGGGAAGAGCGGGCCGGTTCGCGTTCGCGGCATTGTGATTCGTGTTTCCGGCCCGTGACGATCGGTATCGATGACGAACCGCGGATCTCCATTCGGCTGGTTTCGACTAAGCTCGCCTCTCGACGTATGCAACGTACATACCTTCGCCCAGCGCGGTGCACTGCCGGTTCGCGCGAGGTGAAGCTCACAGGGTGAAGGTATGTGCGATGCGTCCTGATGAGGGATGGGAAGATCTATGAAGTTCCGCGCAATGACCGCGGTCGGTGCCGTGGCCATCGGGGCCATGACCGTCGTCGCGGGTACCGCGTACGCAGACCCGGCTTCCGCTGGGCCCCAGGGCGATTACATCGATTACGGGTCGGTGGTCGACGGGCAGACGGTGGTTACCAGGCTGAAGGGGGGAACGTTCGAGCTGGTCGACAAACCGGCGGCCGCTCCCGGCGAGGCGCAGCAGGTACTGCGGGTCCACAACCGCGTCGGCGATGTGGCCCTGGAGATGCCGCTCAGCTTCCGCGTCGGCGGCGTTCCGGTTCCGGTGCGGGCCACCGTCGAGGACGCCGACCGGGTGTTGAAGGTGACGCCGGACAGGCCCGCCGGTCTCGACACCTCCCGCCCGGTGACCGCGATCGTGCAGCCGATCGCCTCGGATATCGAAAATCAGCGCGCGATCAACGATTTCACGACGAAGCTCAGCCTCGGTGCCGGTGCTGGAACGGTGATCGGCGCGGTCATCGGTGTCGTGTTGGGCATCGGGGTCGGCGCGGTGCTCGGCCTGGCGACCGGTGCCGCGGTCGGCTGCGTGGCCGACGCCGTGACCCTCTGCGTTCCCGGGCTCGTCGTGGGCGGCCTGGTGGGCGCCGTCGCGGGCACCGTCCTGGGCGCGGTGGGGCTGGGCATCGTCGGGGCCGCGATCGGCAGCGGACCGCCGGTGTCCCCCGCCGGTGTCGTGATGTTGAACCCCCAGCAGGCCCCCCCCGGCACCCCCCCCTGGGCGGATCCCGTCGGTCCGCCGGCG
>NZ_JARWQD010000243.1 GCF_029869545.1 Nocardia wallacei
GGGCGGGGTGGGTGGGGGGGGGTGGGTTACCCCGGGGGGGGCGTGTGCGGCGGCACTCCGGGAGCCCTTGCGGCGCGGCTGGCCCCCCGCTCGCGGGGGGGGCCCGCGGCCGCGGTGGCCGGAGACCGCACTGCGGCCCGCTGCGGGGACCTCTACACCGCCGCCCGCGCGCTGGCCACCACCATCGCCACCCAGGTCTCCGGGACACCGCGCCCGCACATGGCCGGGCGCGACCGGCCGCGCCGACTACGGCGCTGGCGCACCGGCCTCCCGCTGCAGCGCCCGCACGTGCCCTCCGTCTACCGAATAGACACCCCGTCTGCCGTCGTCGCCCGACCGTCGTCGGCACCACCGCACGCGGCGACAGGCGCTACCGTTACGGGTCCGGCTACCGGCCTCGCCGAGGCCGAGCCCGCCCTGGCTGAACCGGTGGTCGTCCCCGGATCGCCGACGCCTGCGTTGTCGGTGCAGGTGTTCGGCCGGTTGCGAGTGCTGTGGACTACGGGTCCCGGGGCCGAGCCGATCGATATCGACCGATACCTGCGGCCCCGGGAGCGCCAGCTGCTGACCGCGCTGGCAGTGAACCCGCACGGAGCCACCCGCGCCGCCCTGATCGACGCCATTTGGGGCGACCAATGCCCGAAGCGCCCCGCCAATGCACTGAGCACCCTGCTGTCGCGGCTGCGGACAGCGATCACCACCGCCACCGGCGGCACGATCACCCACGTCCTCGACGGCGACAAGATTCGCTATCGACTCGACCCCGACCTATGGCGTGTCGACTACCACGACTTCGACGCGGCCGTCACTGCGCTGCATACCGCCACCACTGACCATGACCGCGAGCGCGCATGCCGCGCGATCCTCGACGCAGCCGGCGGAGTCCTCGGCGAGGACGTCACCGCCGACTGGATCACTCCGATCCGGGAAGCCGCGCGCCGCGACCGCCTCAAGGCCCTCGGCAAGCTCGCCGCGACGCTCGTCGACACCGACCCCGACCAAACCCTCGCGCTGCTGGAAACCGCGCTCATCGCCGACCCCTGCAACGAACCGATCTACCAAGACATCCTGCGCCTGCACGCCCGCCTCGGCGAACGCACCGCCATCGACCCCACTCTCTCCCTGCTGCGGCGGCGCCTGGAACACATCGGCGATATCCCCACCCAGAAGACCCTCGACATCGCACAAGCACTGCGCAACCAACAACACCGGCAATCCAGCATATACACCGCACCGGACACGACGTGAAACGTGGAGCCACGAGGTATCTCGCAGTCGACACACGCGCACAGTGGAATAGAAGGCAACTCGCGTTCTCGACACTCTTTGCGGCCACGGAACCCGGCCAAACGGGAATAGAAAACAACTACCAGGAGCGGGACGGCGTAGGAGGCCGGAGAACCGCACACAGAGTCACTCCTATCGAACGAGAAAAAATGCGAAACTGTCACGGCACGAAACAAATTGCATAATCAGTGTATCGCGCAGACAGGGGCGGCGGGAATTCGAATGGATATCAGGGCGCTAGACCTGCCGTCAGGAGCCTTTCGTCTGCCAACAGCTCTCGAATACTTGCGCAACGGTGCTACGAGGCGATGCATGGAGGGCATCACTGAAAGCGGAGTCGATCGACAGTTGCCGATTCGGGGGCCGATACAGGGGCCGATCGGTGGGCCGATGTGCGGGCCGGTTGAGACCAGCCCACCCTCAGTGCTCCATATGGCCAGGTGGTATCGTGTTTCCGCGCGGTTCGCCCGCCCAGACTGTATGGAATACCAAACAGACTTTAACATCGCGGAGCCTGACGGACGTGGGCGCGAGGGTGGTGGGGCGGAACGGGTAAGTGCGCCAGGCCGGGAATGGTTGCATTCTCGGATCTGCATTCCGTTAGGATGGATGCTTATTCCTTTGCTTTCAAGGGTTATGCCTCGGAGTGAGGCTACCCTGAAGCAGTCATCGACCGTTTCGATCAGCTTGCTGTGCGCGCGTTGATGTGCTGTCTGACCCGTCGGTATATTCGGGTGGGTTCCGAGGCTGCTGTGCCCACATGACGCCGGTCAGTTTCTATGCCGAAATGCCCAACTTCGGCGAATCCCGATGCCCGGTGACGCGCCTAATTCAACGAGACGCATGTCATATTTTCGAAATGACTTGACAACACCACGGGCATCGAGCGTTCATGGATATGCAACCCCGAACCGAAACGCGAAACAATTCAGAACGGGGCGCGCATCCCGGCCGGGATATGACCAACCAACCGAACCCATCGATTCAAAGGAAAAGTCATGTCCACAACATCGGAAACCCACCGCACCGACAACGAGGACGCCCTGTGGCAGGCCCTGAATAGCCAACCCATGGCGACTACCGCCGAACTGTCCGCCGCCGCCGGAATCGGGACTTCCAGCGCCCGCAAGATCCTGGCCCGATGGACCGAAGACAACACCGTCACCCGCCACGCCGACGACCCCAACAGCCCGCACCGCTGGACCGTGACCACCACCGACACCGACACGCCACCGGTCCCGGAAACGGCCGCAGCGGGCACGGCCCCGGACACCGATGCCGATGCCGCGAACCAGGACACCGATACCGCCACCCCGGGCGCGGCTACGCCGCCCGATGAACCGGCCACCCACGCCACACCCTCGGCCGATTCGCCCGCCGATCCCGAACCGGCCCCCGAGGCCCCTGGTGACGCCTCGCCGGACGACACGGATTCGGCCGAGCTGCCCGATGACGAGCCCGACGATGAGAGCGAGTCGCCGTTCGGTGCGCCGTGCCCGATCGCGGTCGGTGACGAGGTCGCGAACCGGTACCACCGGTCCTGGCGCGGGCGGGTGACCGAGATGCAGTGTCAGGACGGTATCGCCCAATGCATCATCGAAACCCCCGACGGCGCGCAAAGTTCCATACCGCCGTGGGCGCTGGTACCCGCCGGGCCGGACGGCGTCCCCGATGAATGGCAGCAGCAGATGGACACGCTGATCGCTGCCCAGCACGACCGCGCGGTCCACGAGCTGCAGGACCGGTCTGCCGCCACGCGGGAACACCTCGAGCAGCTTGCCCAGCGGCTCGGCGGTATCGCGATGGCACTGGGCAACGGAACCGTCCCGCACGGCGACGACACCGCCCCGATCGCGGATTACGCGGGCGACCTCGAGGCCGCCATGCTCGATCTGAACGGCTTCCGCACCCTGGTCACCGACTCGGGACTGCTGACCGTCGATGAGATCAAGCGGGCCACCGCGCGCCCCACCAGCACCCGCCCGAACGGCATGCGTTCCACTGTCAGCGCCCCGAATCACGGCACCGCCGACAAGCTGCCCCCGGGCGGGTTGCGCGGCATGGTGGAGGACGCGCTGCGCGACAACCCGGGCCGCACCTTCACCACCACCGAGCTCAAACACGTGCTGGATCAGGAACATCAGCGGAACATCTCGAGCGGCGCGATCAGCAACGCCCTGGACAAGCTGACCGAACAGGGCGTAGCGCGTCGAATCAGCGACAGCCCCCGAACCTGGGCGCTGGCCGAGAACCCCTGAAATCGCCCCCCGGTGGGGGGGGCCCGCCGGGTGCCCCCCCCCCCCCCCCCCCCCCCGCCGCGCCCCCCCCGCGGGGGGCGGGGCGGAGCCGCGCCGGCCCGCCCCCCCCCCCCCCCCCCCCCCCCCCCCACTACCCGCTGTGCACCCCGCCAACACCCCCGACCGCCGCGACACGTGCCGATCGTGCCGGACCCTGGGCCGACCACGAACCCGCTGACCGGCGAACGTATCCGGGGCGGGGGTCGGTGCGCCCGTATTGAACGGGACATGATTGTCACCAGCCGTATTCCGTCGTCGGCGGCGTGGGGCGAACCTGGTTGGGGTAGAGGAGGTTTTGGATCTGGGGGTCGTGGTAGTCGAAAGCTGCCTCGGTGTAGGGCTGCCCGGTGCTGACGTGGTGGCCGATCCGGGGGCCGCGTTCGGGAAGATCGACCAGCCGTACCCGTTCGGCGACAGCGTCGCCACGGTCGGTTGTCCACAGTGCCCACACCGGTCCCGCCGGGCCATCCGGGTGCGCAAGGTCGCGACTGGTCGTCGCGATCACCACGCCGGGGCCGTAGCTGCCGAACGCGCGGGCCAGCGCGCCCCGGAGCCCGGTCTCGCGGCGCGCCGAATGCACCGAGAACAACAGCACCCCGAACTTGTCAGTCGGGAACCCTTGATAGTCACCGAGTTTGGACACCACGGTCTTCAACGACTCGGTGCCCGTGTCGTATTCGAGGAAGAACCGCACCACGCGGCCATGCTGTTCCCAGCAGCCGTACCCATCCGGGTGGAGTTGATCGTCACCGGAGGCATGCGTCCAGAACATCTCGACACATTGCCGCTCCGACCACCACTGCGTCAGCCCCTGCACCGACTCCGGCACGGCCGGGCCGAGACGCGTGGGGTTGCGGTGGGCGGCCAGGGCGGCGAAGAACCCGTTCACGCCGAGGCGGTGGTCGAGCATCGGCGAGCACGCCAGCCGCTCCAAGCTCAGGGCGTATTTGGCCGGGGCGGGTGGGGTTTGTGCGCGCTGGGCTGCGATCAGGCGCGCACCTTGATAGCCGAGCGCGTGCCGTGTTTGGGTGGTGCCGCCGCCGTAGAGAGACTCGCGGAAGGCGAACACCATGTCCATCTCGCGCAGCTTCCGCAGCCGATCCTGCGCGCGCCGGACCGAGGAGAACTCCAGCGACGCGATCTGCTCGGTAGTGAACGCTTTGTGCTCGGCAAGCAAGGCCAGCAGGCGACGGTCACGATCGAGCAGACGGAACCACGGACCAGCGTCGGGATGCCCGCCCCGATGTACGCCACGGCCGCCGCGCCGCCGCCCGACATGTGAATATGTATGAGTATCAGTATTCATTCTGGATTCCGCCGCCTTGCCTCGAATGCGCGCCTGAGCTGCGGTGTTGCGCTTTCCGTCTTCGGCGTTTGGGGTGGCGGCTATAGGACGCCGAGCACCCGACGCCCCATCCGCACCACCAACCGCCGACCCATCCGCAGCCCTGCTGCCGTCACGGCCGGTCATCGGGCATCACCCCCGATCGACCGCCCTGTGCCGACTTCGCGGACCCAGACGTCCGGCCCGTCGAGGTCCACCTCACGGTCACTCGGCTGGTCCGCCAGTTCCGCCACCGGTCGGCCCGCCGCCTGCCACCGCCGCAGCACCTTGCGGCCGTAATTGTTCGTGCCCGCAATCCGATCCAGCTCCGCACCGGTCGGGGTCCGCCCCTGTGACCGCTCGCTGCGGTAGTACTCCCACATGCGCTGCTCCGCCGTCAGCTCGGCGGGCGAACCAGACCAGGCCGGGACCGGTGCGAGACGCACGACCGGTGCCGCGGGCTCGGTGGTCTCGCCCGTCTCGCCGGTCTCGACGGTGGTCTCGTCCACAGTCTCGGTGGTCTCGGCGTGATGCCGCTTCAGGGCGCGGTTCAACAACTCGACCGCGAGCAATAATGCCAGCGGCGGGCACGCGGCCACCACGACACTGAACACGCTCAGCACCGGGGCCGCCGCGATGTTCGCGCACAGCGACAGACAGATCCCGAACACGAACGCCGACCACGCCGCCCACCGACCGCCCCCGCTCCGCTCGTGACCTGTCTTCCACAACTCGACCGTCGCCAAAGTCAACAGCCCGTCCACGATCAACGGCCAGATGCCGGCCGTCGTCTCATCCGCGCCGAACCGCAACGCGAACTCCCGACCATGCCGATAAGAGGCGTACGCCGCGCCGAGCGCGACCACGGCCGTGCAGACGCACTGCAGCCACAACGTCCGGTCGCTACGGCGATCCGAAATCGAGATGCTGCTCATCTGAACCCACCTCCGCTCAAATCGCTGGAGGCACAGGCGAATACCTGCGAGCCGGTGACCGATCGGCCGACCGGCACATGCGGAACACGACTGCGGAGGTAGTCAGCTCCGCACACCACGCAGGCCAGCCCATCGGCCTGCAACGGACTCAACTCGGTGAAGATCTGGTCGGCAGTCACTGCGCACCACCACCGGTGGAACGGCGACGCCGCCGGACAATGGGAACGGTCGCGGAAACCCGCAGTTCACGGCTGGCACGGTTACGTGCAGATCCTGTACGTGCCGCGCCGGGGGCACTGCTGATTCGCAGGTATAACACTGTTTTCGGCAGTCGTCCGACCACATCCCCGGCGCCGGTTCACCATCGGTTCGGCTGCCCTCCCCGATGCCCGTCCCCCCGCCGATTCTCCCGGGCGAACCGCGCCGCCGCCGTCGATACGGCCGCCTCGGCGCACCGGTGGCTCAATCACGACAATGGCGTCTACTGGTCGGTGGGTGCCCTCAGCCCACGTCGAGGTGGCGTAGCCGCGGCCAGAGTTGCGACCAGGGTTGTCGGCGGTCGGTGCACAGCCAGACCTTCTGGTCCTCGCCCTCGTCGAGCACCGTGCGGCACGCGCCGAAGTGATCGCGCAGTTCGTCCGGGGCCGTGCCGACGTAGAGCGCGTCGCGTGCCGAATCCGGCGGCGGTGGGAAGTAGCCGTAGCTGCGGTTGGTGCTGTAGGCGGCGGGCAGGTCGTGGGCGTAGACGTCGAGATAGGCGGCGACGATATAGGACTGGCCCATGACGATCGTGGACTCGCGATCCTGCGCGGGCAGCGCCCGGTAGGCGGTTTCGGCCCGGCGCGCAATCGCTTGGGGGACATCGGATCCGGCGGCCACCGTCGCGAACCCCAGCATGCCCGCCGCCGCGGCGACACTCAGCGCGTAGGCGGGCCACACCACCCAGCCGCGGCGCCCACCGGCCGCGCGGCGCCGCTGGAATCCGAGCGCGCCCGCGGCGCACAGCGCGCCGTAGAGCCCGCCGAGATAGTACGGGCGGCCGACGGTGACGACGAAGAAGGCATACAGCACCACCGCGGTCACCCCGAGAAAGCGGTAGGCGCGCAGGTCTTCTGCCCGCAGCAACCGCCACACCCCGTAGAGCGCCAGCACCGTTCCCGCGACACCGGCCATGATGATCAACGCCACCGCCACGCCCGGGCGGCCCCCCGACAGCGCATCCGCCTCCGACGCCACGATCGGCCCCATCCGCAACTGCGGCCAGTCGTGCGCGGCCTGCCACCACAGCGTCGGCAGCGCGATGAGCAGGCCGATCCCGGCGCCCAGCCACAGCATCGGACGCCCCAGCAGTGCCCGCGGCCCGAACAGCGCCACCGTCACCAGCAGCAGCGCGCACAGCAGCAGTACCTGGAATTTCGTCTCGGCGGCGATCCCGGCTACCGCGCCGAGCGCGAGCAGCAGACGGTCGTCGCGCAGGCGAACCCACCGCACCAGCAGCCAGATGATCAGCAGCCACTGCACCGGCTCCAGCGTGTACGGGGTGAGCCAGTGTCCGGCCATGGTCACCCACAGCGCGGTCGTCTGCGCGCCCGCGGTCAGCAGTTGCGCGCGCCGGTCACCGCCGAACTCCCGGGCGATGAGGGCCGCGACGACCACGGCGGCCGCGGTCGCGAGGACCGCCGGGAGGCGCAGCACCACCATCGACCCCGGGGCGAGCCGGTCCAGCGCGGCCGCCAACGCCGGTGCCATCGGCGGCTGATCGGCGGAGCCCCAGTCCAGATGGTCGCGCCCGATCGCCAGCATGTACGCCTCGTCGAACCAGTACCCGCCGCCGAGGCTACCGGCGAACTGGGTGAGTGCCACCACGGCCGCGAGCGCGAGCACCGCCCGCCCGGCGAACGCCGGTACCGCCCGGGCTGCTGCGCGGGACTCCACCGATACCTGCACGCTCGACCTCCGTCGCGGGATTCGTCCCGGCGAATTCTGCCCGCCGCGACGGCGCGGCACATCGACCGCCGCGCGTGGCCCGCATGCGACCGGAGTAGCCCCCCCCGCCCCCAACAGAGGGTGGAAAA
>NZ_JARWQD010000244.1 GCF_029869545.1 Nocardia wallacei
GGTTGGTGATCACCCGGAGCGCCGGGGGGCGCCGGCCCAGCCCGTCCCCTCCGGGCTTCGCGCTAACGGGCGGGCGCTGTACTGGGTCCTCCCGCCAATTGTCCTGTGCGGCTTGGTCTGTGATAGGCACTTCCCATGGGATCCATCGTGTTCTTGCTGGGCATATTGCTGCTGCTGATCGTGGCGATCGCGGTAGGCGTGGGCCTCGTCTACGCGACCAAGAACAGGAATCAACCTCCGCCCCAGGGCTATCCGCCGCCCGGGTATTCGACGCCGCCGGTCGTGCCGGGCGGTCAGCAGCCTCACCAGGGCAACAATCCCTGAGCGCGTCGTTCGGCTTTGCGTGCCGCTCGGTTGAGGATCGGCGCTACTCGAGTGCCGTCCCGAGGCGGCGGAGCATGCCCGGCCAGCCGCCGCGCATGATGCTGCGGGACAGCTGGGCGGTGGGGTCGTCCGGGTCGAATCCGGTGTGGGTCAGCACGAGCCGAGTGCCCCGGCCCTCGGGGTACAGGTCCCAGGTGACCGTCCAGCCCGTGGGGCCCGCCGCCGCGTCGTCCCAGGTGACCCGCAGGCGCTTCGGGGCCACGGCCTCGAGGACCTCGCAGCTGATCTCGCCCGAGAATCCGGTGGCCGGAATCGGCTCGGCCCGCAAGCGGAATCGGTTTCCGGCGACGGGCTCGAATCCCTCCGGCTCCATCATCCACCGGATCATCAGCTCCGGCGTCGTCAGCGCCCGCCAGACCTTGGCCGGAGGATGCGGGTAGAACTGGTCGAGTTCGATTGTGCGGGGGTCCTCGCTCACCGATCGGGTTCCGTCCTGTCGTCGGCTTCGTCGGGCATCGTGTCCAGCACGGCGCCCAGTTCGCGCATCCGGGCGCGCCAATAGCGTTCGAAGGGATCCAGCCAGGATTGCAGATCGTGCAAGGGTTCCGGCTCCACGCGATAGTAGCGGTGCCGACCGCGCTTGTCCTCGCCGACCAGACCGCACTCGCGCAGCACCCGGAGGTGTTCGGAGACGCTCGGACGCGCCATATCGAACCGATCCGCGATATCCCCGACCGTGCGCTCGCCGCCGAGCAACAGGTCCAGGATGTCTCGCCGGGTCGGATTCGCCAGCGCGCCGAACACCCGGTCGGCGGTCGTGGATTTCAGGCGGTGCGGCATGGCCCTTCGTTCGCTCGCGGATTCGAAAAGCGTTGTCACCGTGTCTCGTTCGCGACGAGGACATACGAATTGCCGTCCGGGTCGGCGAACGTCGCCTGGCGTCCCCAGGGCATGTCCTCCGGTCCGCCCACCTCGGTTCCGGCGTCCCGCAGGCGGGTCACCGTGCCGTCGAGGTCGTCGCTGCCGAGAACGACCCCGGCCAGCGTCCCCGCGTTCGCGCCCGGAAACGGTGTGTGCAGGACGATGGCCGTTCCGGAGTCGCCGGGTGCGACCTCGAGCCACCGGTTGTCGCCCATCGTCACATCGGTGCGGACGGCGAAGCCGAGCGCCTCGGTGTAGAAGCGCTTGGCTCGTTCCTGGTCGTCGACGACGGCCGTGAGGGTCTTGATCTGCGAAATCGTCATGCCGAGCACTATAGGTAGGATTTTTCCTACCTGTCAAACGTAGGTAATTTCCTACCTATCGGCCCGGTCGGCCGGAGAACGCCTCGGGATGTCGTTGCGCGCCGGTATATTCGGAGCCATGACGATTCGGGGGGAACGATCACGGACACACCTGTCGTGGTGGGCAGGGCCGCTGATAGTCGTTGTCGCGGTGGCGATCTGGTGGCGACTGATCGGCGACGGGCTGTCGGCGGTGACCGGATCGGACTACACGCGCGGGCTGCACATCGCGCGGGCTGTCGCCGCGACGGCATTCACCCTCCCGCTTCTCTACATCGTGCGGCGTCACGTCGACCGTCGCCCGTGGTCGTGGTCGGATTTCGGCCTCGCTCCGCTGCGAACCGGTTGGCGCCCTTTCCTTTTCGGCGTCGCGTGCTGGACGGTCCCGGCGGGGATCACGACGGCCGTCGTGTTGTCTCTCGGGTGGGCGCACATCACCGTGCGAGGGCCGCTACCCGGGCTGATCGGCACCATCTCCCTGCTCACCG
This sequence comes from Nocardia wallacei, assembly GCF_029869545.1. Classification (GTDB taxonomy): domain Bacteria; phylum Actinomycetota; class Actinomycetes; order Mycobacteriales; family Mycobacteriaceae; genus Nocardia; species Nocardia wallacei_A. The sequence continues at coordinate 2,096 of NZ_JARWQD010000244.1, forward strand.
CGCTGGTGCTGCTGTTCGAGCCGATCCCCGAGGAACTGGCCTACCGCGGCTACCTGCTCTCCGCGCTCGGCGAGCGATATTCGACGTGGGTGGCGGTCGTCGGCCAGGCGGTGCTGTTCACGCTGTGGGGCACGGTGCTGCTGGGGTGGGTCGACCCCGACCGCGTCGTCCTGCTGTTCACCTTCGGCACCTTGCTGGGAGCTCTGCGGGTCACCACCGGCAGCCTGTGGCCGTGCCTGGGATTCCACACCGCGTTCCAGGTGGGCGCGCAATACCTCGGCGGACAGCGGTGGGGCCACACTACCGTCGACGACCCCGACAGCGCCCTGATCGGATTGGCATTCGTGCTGGTTCCGTTCGTCAGCACGGCCGTGCTGCTGTGGATGATCCGCCGACGGCGAACCCGCGGTTCCGTCCCGTACCCGCATCCGCCGGGCCGTCCGAGCCCGGGCGCCGGGCCACTACCGTGAATCAGCGCCCACCGCCGCTCCGGGCGCTGTCCGGGACGGCCCGTGCCGGAGCTAAGCCTGCTCGTGGGCGAGGTAGGCGCCGCCGCGGGGCGACAGCGCGTAACCCGTCGGGAGGCTGCGGGTGAGCCCGAGGTTCTTCAACCGGCGGATGCGGAGCTTCAGGCGGTCCTTGTCCGGCTCGCCGAGCAGTCCCGCGAGGTCAGCGGACCGCGTACCCGGGTATTCCGCGATGCACCGCAGCGTGGCGAGGGTCCAGGGTCGCTCCGCGCGCCGGTCGAGCCTGCCGAGGCGCGAACGGATCTCGTCGATCTCGGGCCCGGAGAGTTCGGTGCGCTCGCCGAGCGGCAGGCGCGGGTCGGGGCCGTGGAAGGCGACGGAGATGCGGAAAACCGGGTTCGAGGCGGGCCCGCGGAAGGTCGCGAGCAACCCGGCGAGTGAGTCCTCGCCCGCCGCCCGGGCATCGGCGTCGGTGAGATCGGCGGCATCGACCCGATCCACGGCCTCGATCCGGACAACCCCCGCCGAGGTGTGGACCAGGCCGCCCGGCTTCGCGCGCGCCGTGGCCCACCGCCGGAACACCACCCGCACGGAGCCGTCCGCGATCAGGGCGGCGACCCGGTTGGTGAACAGCACCGGTTAACCCGAGTTCCGCAGGGCCGTGGCGAGACCGTTCATGGTGAGCAGGATGCCGCGTTCGACGAGTTCGGACTCGTCGCCGGCGCGGCGGCGGCGCAGCAGCTCCACCTGCATCTGGTTGAGCGGTTCCAGGTACGGGAAACGGTTGCGGATGGATTCGGCCAGCGCCGGATTGTCGGCGAGCAACTGGTCGCTGCCGGTGACGGCGGCGTGCATGCGGGCCGTGCGGTCGAACTCCTCGCGGATCATGCCGAAGATGGTGTCGCGCAACGTCGCATCCTCCACCAGCTCGGCGTAGCGGGCCGCGATATCCATATCGGCCTTCGCCATCACCTGCGCCAGGTTCGACATCACGGTGCGGAAGAACGGCCAGCGCCGATACAGATCCGCCAGGGTGGCCAGGCGCTGCGGATCCTCGCCCACCCACTGTTCGAGGGCGGTGCCGGTGCCGTACCAGCCCGGCAGCATCACCCGCGCCTGGCTCCAGGCCATCACCCACGGGATCGCGCGCAGGTCGCCGACGGAGTTGGTGGGCTTGCGCGACGCCGGGCGGCTGCCCAGGTTGAGATCGGCGACCTCCGCGATCGGCGTGGAGGCGCGGAAATACTCGACGAAGCCCGGAGTGTCGTGCACCAGCCGCGCATACGCCTGCCGCGCCGCCTCGGCGAGGTCGTCGAACAGGTCGTAGGCCGGTTCGGCGTCGGCGCCCAGACCCTCCACGTCCAGCAGCGTCGATTCCAGGGTGCCCGCGACCAGGGCCTCCATATTGCGGTGGGCGGTCCCGGGATCGGCGTATTTGGTGGAGATCACCTCACCCTGTTCGGTCAGGCGCAGCGAGCCGCGCACCGCGCCGACGGGCTGGGCGAGGATGGCGTCGTAGCTGCGCCCGCCGCCGCGACCGACGGTGCCGCCGCGACCGTGGAACAGCCGCAACCGAATTCCGGTCTTGCGCGCGGCCTCCACCAGATCCAGCTCCGCCCGGTACAGCGCCCAGTTGGCAGCCAGGTAGCCGCCGTCCTTGTTGGAATCGGAGTAGCCGAGCATGACCTCCTGCCGCATGCCCCGCGCCGCCACCAGCCGGTGATAGGCGGGCACCTCCAGCGCGGCGACCAGGGTTTCCGCGCCGTGGCGCAGGTCGTCGATGGTCTCGAACAGCGGCACCACGCCCGCCGGGCTGCTCGGCGGGGTGTCGGCATCGCCCGGATCGAGGATGCCCGCCTCCTTCAGCAGCAGCGCCGCCTCCAGCACATCGCTGACCGAGGTGCACATGCTGATGATGTAGTTGGGCACGGTGTCGGGGCCCAGGTCGTCGAGGGCGGCCGCGGCGGCGCGCAGCACGCCGAGTTCCTTGACCGCCAGTTCGCTCAGCCGCGCGGTCGGCCCGAGCAGGGGTCGGCGGGTGTTCAGCTCGGCGGACAGCAGCTCCACGCGCTGCGTCTCGGGCAGGCTCGCGTAGCCGGAATGCACTCCGGCCCAGGCGAACAGCTCGGCGACCACCTGCTCGTGCACCTCGGAGTTCTGGCGCATGTCCAGGCCCTGCAGGTGGAAGCCGAACGTCTCGACCGCGCCGCGCAGGGCGGCCAGCCGGTCGTCGGCGAGCAGGCCGTCGCCGGAGGCGCGCATCGAGGCGTCGACGACATTCAGGTCGTCCAGCAGCTCCCGCGGGGAGCCGTACGGCTCGGCGACGGGAAACTCGCCTCCGGAGCCCTCCGCCGCCGGGCGGCCCGCACCGACGCCCTCGCCCGGGACCTCGCCCAGCGACCGGCGCGCGGTCGCCGTCAGCCGGGCCCGGATCCCGCGGATCGCGCGGCGATACGGCTCGTCGGCGCGCTGCGGCGACTCGTCGAAACCGGCGTCGGCCAGCTCCGCCAGTTCGGGCGTCACCGACACGAGGCGAGCCGACTGCGACAGCGACTTCTCCAGTCCGACAAGCTCTTTCAGGTAATAGCCGAGGGCGACCGCGCCCGCGCGGTGGGTGGCCCGGTGCACCACCTCGCCGGTGACGTTCGGATTGCCGTCGCGGTCGCCGCCGATCCACGAGCCCGGGCGCAGGATCGGCCGCCGCAGCAGGTCGTGGCCGGGCCAGCGGGCCCGCAGTTCGGCGCGCACCTCGGCGTTGATGCGCGGGATGACCTCGAGCAGGGTCATATCGTAGTAGCGCAGGCCGACCTCGATCTCGTCCTGAATGCGCAAGCGCGCCAACCGGATCAGCGCGGTGCGCCACAGCGTTAGCACCTGCCGCCGCAGCTGGGTGTCGATCTCGGCGTACTCCGGCTCGGACTCGCCGTAGCGCTGGCGGCGGCGCATCAGCTCGGTGATGCGGGACTGCACGTCGAAGACGGTGCGGCGGCGGGTCTCGGTGGGGTGGGCGGTGATCACCGGGGACACCAGCGCGTCGCTCAGCAGATCGGCGACGGCGGCACCGTCCGGGCCGCCGGGGCGGATCTCGTCGAGCTTGCGGTAGGTGGCCGCCAGGCTGGAATCCTGCGGCGGCTCCCCGGCCCCCACGTGGACCGCCCGGCGCCGGTCACGCTGCAGGTCCTCGGCCAGGTTGGCCAGCAGCAGGAAGTGGCTGAACGCCCGGATCAACGGTATCGCCACGTGAATGTCGGTGTCGCGCAGCATATCCGCGACCGCGCTGCGTTCCACCTCGGAGCGGCGTACCCGGAACGCCTCCACCCGCACGCGCTCGATGAGGTCGAAGACCTCCGGGCCCTCGTGGTCGCGGATCGTCTCGCCCAGGATCGCACCCAGGAATCGGATATCGTCCCGCAGTGGCGCGGTGGCAGCCTCGATCTGATCTTCGCGCATACGGCCAGTATCGACCATGACGGCGTGCGGCATCGGCCCGCCCCACCTGCGGCGGGGGTGAGATACGGCACTCGGCGGCCGATGTGCCGGTCGATCCGGAATACCGCTCCCGGACCCGCAGTTCCGTAGCCCGTGCGAATCTTTATCATTCACGGGTACTCCGCCGACGTCGAGGCCCACTGGTTTCCGTGGCTGGCCGAGCAGCTGACCGCGCAGGGCCATCGGGTGTCGATCGTGGAGCTGCCCACCCCCACCGCGCCGGTCCGGCAGGAGTGGGACGCCCGGCTGGCCGCCGAGATCGGGACCGTCGACGAGGACACCCTGCTCATCGCCCACAGCCTCGGTACCATCACCGCGCTGCGGTTCCTCTCCGGACTCGAATCCGGTTGGCGGCTGGGCGGTTTCGTCTCCGTCGCCGGATTCCTCGGCAGGCTGTCCGTGATTCCGGAGATCGACAACTATCTCGCCGACAGCCCGGAGGTCGCGGCGCTGGCCGCGCGCATAGACGTCCGCACGATGATCTACTCCGACAACGACGAGGTCGTCCCCTCGACCGCCTCCCGCACGCTGGCCGAACTGCTCGGCGCGGAGCAGGTCGTGGTCCCCGGCGGCGGCCACTTCCTCGCCGATGACGGGTTCACGGAGCTACCGGAGGTGCTGGCGGCCGCCGAGGAAGTCGCGCGTCAGCGCAGGTGAGCACCGACCGGGACGGTCGCGGACGAGGCGTCGCCATTCGCCCCGAGCCGCCGCGACGATCGGCGCCCTCCTACGCCAGGCGCCGCGGGCCGACATCGAAGCGGCTCGGTTCCGGGCCGATCCGGACGCGGGCGTACAGGATCGCGGCGCCCTCGGGCGCGGCGAGGACCGGCTCGACCGACAGTTCGCGGACCTCGGGCAGGTCGTCGCACAGCGCCGAAATACGTTGTGCCAGTTCGGATAGCGCGCGTTTGTCCACCGGCTCGCCGATCGTCTTGCCGGGCACTCCCGTCTCGCCGTCGAGGAGCGGGGCGGCGCGGGGGGCGCCGATCAATGCCGTCGATTCGGCCTCGGTCAGTGGCAGCGCGCGGTAGACCCGGTCGCCGAGCAGGTCGATGATGGTGCCGGACAGGCCGAAGCTGATCACCGAGCCGAACGACGGGTCGTCCTGCACGCGCAGCACGCAGCCCACGCCCTTGGTCGCCATCTTCTGGATGTGCACCACCTCGTTGCCGGACACCTCGGCCAGGTCGGTATACGCCCGCCGCACCGCCGAGGGCCGCCACAGGTCGAGCCGCACGCCGGTCAGGTCGGGCCGGTTGCGCCACAGTTCGCCGGTCGCCTTGGCCGCCACCGGATAGCCCAGGTCCGCGGCCGCCCGTTCGGCGGCGTCCTCGTCGCGCACCTCCCGGAACTCGACGACGTGGATGCCGTAGCAGGCCAGCAGGTCGGCCGCCTCGAGATCGCCGAGCCAATGCCCCTCGGGCGCGCGGGACATCCACTCCCCCACCAGTTTTCGGGCGCGCTCGCGGTCGACATCGGCGGGGCGCACGATCGCCGAGACCGGCCGGGTGCGCCAGTCGGCGTAGCGGCGCACCCGCGCCAGCGCCCGCGCCGCCCGCTCGGGATCGGGATACGACGGGATCGAGCCGCGCTCGACCGTGCCACCGGCACCCCGCACCGTGAGCAGATTGGGCATGCCGTGGTCGGCGACGAAGGTGGTGAGCACCGGTTTGGTCGCGGCCTGCGCACCGGACCGGATGGCCTCCGCGAACGCCGCCACCGACGTGGGCACCGGCGGTGCGAAGATCACGATCACGGCGTCGACGTCGGGGGCGTCCACGGCCGCCGCCACGGCCGTCAGGAAGTCGGCCGGGTCGGCCTGCGGGCCCAGATCCGACGGCGCCCCGACCTCGAGCCCTTCACCGCGGGCCGCGTCGACCGCCAGCCAGCCCAGCGCGGGGCTGTTGCCGATCACCGCCAGGCGCCGGCCGGCGGGCAGCGGCTGGTAGGCCAGCAGCATCGCGCAGTCGAACAGTTCGGAGATGGTGTCGACCTGCACGATCCCGGCCTGGGCGAACAGGTCCCGCTCCACCGAGCGCTCCAGGGCGCTCACCGGCACCGTGCGGGTGGCGTTGCGGCCGCTGCTGACCACGACGATCGGCTTGGTGCGCGCCACCCGCCGCGCGATCCGGGAGAACTTGCGCGGGTTGCCGAACGTCTCCAGATACAGCAGCACCACGTCGGTCGCCGGGTCGGTGTCCCAGTACTGCAGCAGGTCGTTGCCGGAGACGTCGGCGCGGTTGCCCGCGGAGACGAAGGTCGACAGGCCCAGCTTTCGCGCCGCGGCCTCGCCGAGGATCGCCGCGCCCAGCGGGCCCGACTGGCAGAAGAAGCCGACCCGACCGCGCCCGGGCAGCACCGTGGCGAGGGTGGCGTTGAGCGACACGACCGGGTCGGTGTTGGCGATGCCGAGCGCGCTCGGGCCCACCACCCGCATGCCGTGCCCGCGCACGGCGTCGACCAGGTCGCGCTCGGCGGCGTAACCGGCCGGTCCGGTCTCGGAGAATCCGGCGGTCAGCACCACCAAACCCTTGACGCCCTTGGCCATACAGTCGTCGAGCACCGAGCCGATCTCGGGCGCGGGCACCGCCACCACCGCCAGATCCACCTCGTCGGGGATGTCGCGCACGGTCGGGTAGGCGCGCACCCCGCGCACCGAGCTGCGGTTCGGATTCACCGGGAACACCGGCCCCTGGAAGACCCCCGACAGCAGGTTGGCCAGCACCGCGCCGCCGACCCGCCCCGCCGACGGGGTCGCGCCGATCACCGCCACCGAGCCCGGGCTGAGCAGATTGCCGACGCTGCGGGCCTCGGAGGCGCGCTCGCGCGAATCGCGCACCGACAGCAGCGCCTCGGTGGGGTCGATGGCGAACTCCAGATGCAGCACCGATCCGTCGCGGCTGCGCTGCACCTGATACCCGGCGTCGCGGAACACCGTCACCATCGCGTTGTTCTCCGCCAGCACCTCGGCGACGAAGGTCTCGATGGCGTTCTCGGCGGCGGCACCGGCCAGATGTTCCAGCAGGATCGACCCCAGTCCGCGGCCCTGGTGTCCGTCGGCGACCACGAACGCCACCTCCGCCGCGCGCGGGCCCTCCCGGTCGGACAGCAGTTCGTAGCGGCCGACCGCGATGATCGCCTCGCCCAGCTCGATGACCAATCCGACGCGGTCGCGATAGTCGACATGGGTGGTGCGGTACAGATCCTTCGGCGTCATCCGCGGGTAGGGCCCGAAATACCGCAGGTAGCGGGTGCGGTCGGACAGCTGGGCATGGAACTGCTGCAGCGCCTCGGCGTCATCGGGGGTGATCGGGCGCAGGCGGACGACACCGCCGTCGGAGGCGAGCACATCGGCGAACCAGTGCTGCGGCGGTGGCGGCGGATTCTGTGGGGTATCCGGGCCCCACTGCATGGTGGAGCCCGGCGGCGCAACGCTGCCCGCCGGTGCGCCGGGGTCCGGCTCTCCGGCTGCCCGAGGGCGCGTCACCGGATCTTCCTGCCCGGAATCGGCGGTCCGGTCGGGGTCAGTCACGGGGATCCTCCGGGTCCAGTCCCAGTAGTCCGAAAGTCGCTCGGCGCGTGGCCAAGACCGAGGTGTCGAGGGCGCGCTGCGCACGGTCGGCGCGCTCGTCACCAGTCTCGCGGGTGCCGCCCGGCCCGTCCCAGCGCTCGAATGTGATGTCGTCCCCATCGCTCATCGTCTCCGGCGCGCGCACCGCCGGGGCATAGGCGCGCATCTGCTCACGCCACTCGGCCGGGGTCCGGGTCGCGGGATCGATACCGCGGTCCAGCGCGATGGCGAGCAGGTGGGTCCACGCTCGCGGCACCACCCGGACCAGCCCGTAGCCGCCCCCGCCGACGGCCAGCCAGCGCCCCTCGGCGTAGCGGTCGGCCAGTTCGCGCATCGCGGCGAACGCCGCGCGCTGGCCGTCCACGGTCAGGCCCAGATCGGCGAGCGGATCCTCCCGGTGGGTGTCCACGCCGCACTGACTGATCAGGATCTGCGGGCGGAACGCCGCCAGCGCGCCGGGCACCACGGCATGAAATCCCCGCAGCCACTGGGCATCCCGGGTACCGGGCAACACGGCGAGATTGAGCGCGGTGCCCTCGGCGGCGCCCGAGCCGATCTCCTCCGGCCATCCGGTGTTCGGCCACAGCGTCGCCGGGTGCTGGTGGATCGAGACGGTCAGCACCCGCGGGTCGCCGTAGAAGGCGCGCTGCACGCCGTCGCCGTGGTGGACGTCGACGTCGACATAGGCGATGCGGTCGAATCCGTTGTCCAGCAGCCAGGAGATGGCCACGGCCACATCGTTGTAGACGCAGAACCCGGCCGCCGCGGCGGGCATCGCATGGTGCATGCCGCCGCCGATGCTCACCGCGCGCCGGGTGCGCCCGGCGGCGATCTCCCCCGCCGCGGCCAGGGTGCCGCCCACGATCACCGACGCCGCCTCGTGCATCTGCGGGAATATCGGGTTGTCCGCGGATCCCAGCCCGAACGGCGGTGCCGCGGGCAGGCTCGCGCCGGGCAGGGGCGGCTCGGCCCGCCGGACGGCGTCGACATAGGCCGGGGTGTGGATGCGCAACAGGTCGGCGTCCCCGGCCGGGCCGGGCGCCAGCGTCTCGACGCCCTCCAGCAGCCCGAGACCGCGGGCCAGCGCCATGGTGAACCGCAGGCGCGCGGGTTTCATCGGGTGCTCCGGCGTCCAGGTGTAGTCCAGGAACCGGTCGGTCCACACCACGGTGGCGTCGCTTGCCATGCCTGCCACGCTAATGCACACCCGCCCCGACCAGGTCCGGTCGCGAACGAGAACCGAACACGGGGAAGCAGCGCACCCTTTTTGTCGTTGGGATGCAGTAGAAATGCAAGACAGTGCGGGCGCGCCGGGCCGCGGGCGCGCATCGAGGGCGCGCCCGGTGTCCTCCGGATCTCCGCAGGACGAGCGAAATATGCTGGCGCGCGGTTTCGCAGCCGCGCGTGGGTAGAATTCGTGCCGACGAAGGGGTAACAGGTGAAGGATCTGGTCGACACCACGGAGATGTATCTCCGTACCATCTACGACCTCGAGGAGGAGGGCGTCACGCCGCTGCGCGCGCGCATCGCCGAACGCCTCGAGCAGAGCGGGCCGACGGTGAGCCAGACGGTCGCTCGGATGGAGCGCGACGGTTTGCTGAGTGTCGCGGGCGACCGTCATCTCGAACTCACCGACAAGGGCCGCGCCATGGCGATCGCCGTCATGCGCAAGCACCGGCTGGCCGAGCGCCTGCTGGTCGATGTGATCGGGCTGGACTGGCAGAACGTGCACGCCGAGGCATGCCGCTGGGAACACGTGATGAGCGAGGACGTCGAACGCCGCCTGGTCGAGGTGCTCAACAACCCCACCACCTCCCCCTACGGCAACCCGATCCCCGGCCTGGACGAGCTGGGCGTGGTCTCGGCCTCCACCGACGAGGAGAAGCTGATCCGGCTGTCGGACCTGCCTTCCGGCCAGGTGTCGGCGGTCGTGGTGCGGCGGCTGTCCGAGCACATCCAGACCGATCCCGACATCATCGGTCAGCTGCGGGAGGCCGGTGTGGTGCCCGACGCGCGCGTCACGGTGGAGACCAAGCCGGGCGCGGTCATCATCTCGGTGCCGGGCCACGAGGGTTTCGAGCTGTCCGACGAGATGGCCCACGCCGTCCAGGTGAAGCTGGTCTGATCGATGAAACTTCTGGTGACGGGTGGCGCCGGGTACGTCGGCGGGGTGTGCGCCCAGGTGCTGATCGAGGACGGCCACGAGGTGGTCGTGGTCGACGATCTGTCCACCGGGAACGCCGACGGGGTCCCCAGCGGTGCGAAGTTCGTGGACGGCGATATCGCGACCGTGGGCGTGGATCTCATCGAGTCCGAATCCTTCGACGGCGTGCTGCATTTCGCGGCGCAGTCGCTGGTCGGCGAGTCGGTACAGCAGCCGGAGAAGTACTGGCACGGCAATGTGGTGAAGACGCTGGCATTGCTCGAGGCGATGCGCCGCGCCGGGACTCCGCGGCTGGTGTTCTCGTCCACCGCGGCGGTGTACGGCGAGCCGGAGCAGGTGCCGATCACCGAGGACGCGCCCACCCGGCCGACCAATCCGTACGGTGCGTCGAAGCTGGCCATCGACCACGCCATCACCTCCTACGCCGTGGCGCACGGGCTGGCGGCGACCAGCCTGCGCTATTTCAACGTCGCCGGTGCCTACGGCGGCCTCGGCGAGAACCGGGTGGTGGAAACGCATCTCATCCCCCTGGTGCTGCAGACCGCGCTGGGCCAGCGGGAGTCGATCTCGGTATTCGGCACCGACTATCCGACCCCCGACGGCACCGCGATCCGCGACTACATCCACATCCTCGATCTGGCGCAGGCGCATCTGCTGGCGCTGGCCGGGTCGCAGGCGGGCACGCACCGCATCTTCAATCTGGGCAGCGGCACGGGTTTCTCGGTGCGCCAGGTGATCTCGTCGTGCGAGCGGGTGACCGGGCGCCCGATCCCGGCCGTGGACTCCCCGCGCCGCGCCGGGGACCCCGCGGTGCTGATCGCGTCGAGCGAGCGGGCCGTGGCCGAGCTGGGCTGGACCCCGCGGCACAACGATCTCGACGAGATCGTCTCCGACGCATGGGATTTCCTGCAGGCGCTGGGCGAGCGCGCCCACAGCGCGCGGTAGTTCCCGCGCCGCACCGGTTTTCACGGTTCGCACCGGGCTGGATCGATGGCGATCTCCACCCCCAGGTTCGCCGCGGTGCTGCGCCCGCTGAGCGCGAGTTTGCGGATCTCCCGCGGTGGCATCCCGGTGCGCAGCGCGGCGTCCAGGAGCCGGGCGATGGTGTGCCGCGGGTCGGCCTCCAGCGCGGCCTCCAGGGCCACCCCGGCCAGCGGTCCGTCGCCGTTGGCGTAGGCGCTGTAGGCGAGCAGGGTGGCCGCCTCGGCCCGGTCGGAGCCGGTGAGGGCGCGGCACAGCAGCGACCACAGCACCTCCGCGGCCACCGCCTGATCCCCGAGTGCCAGCGCGAACGAGGCGTCGCGGACGGTGGAATCCCGTAGCGCCACGGCCACTTCGGCGAGATCGGACGGCAGCACCGTGCCGTCGGGTGCGCCGAGGACCGACACTCGCCGCAACACCAGTTCGAGGGCGAAGCGGCTATAGGAACCGGGCTCGCAGCGGCACGCGGCCTGCCGGTGCCGGCGGCGGGCCGCGGCGACGGCCTCGTCGAGCTTGTCGCCGACCTCGGCGCGGGATTCCGGGTCGACGCCGATGATCTCGGTCAGCTCGGCGCGGCACGCCCGGATCGGGCGGCCGTCGAGCACGTGCGCCAGCGTGATCGGCGACGTGGCCGGGTCGGATTGCCGTCCGGTGGAACCGGGTTCGAGCAGGCTCCACCAGGGTGCCCCGGCCGCGATCTCGCGCACCGCGCAGGCCTCGGCCAGCTCGATCCCGGCCTCGCGCAGGGCTCCGTCGAGAATGCGGAGCAGGTCGCGGTGCCGCCCGGCGCGCGCACCAGGCCGGTCCGCATGGGGCGCCCCGGCCCGGTCGTCCACGATCAGGACGAGCACGCCCGCCGCGTCCTCCTGCACGCAGAGCGCGGCCAGCTGCCCGGCCACCCGCACCCACGCGCCGCATCCGTGCACATCCAGGTCGTGGCGCGCCATCGCCCCGAGAAAGACGGATCCGGGCCGCTCCGGCGCCTCCTGCAACATGCATACCACCAGCGACCGATGCGGCACGAACCCCAGCAGCGCGGGCACCCCCGCAATGAACTCCCCGGGCTCCTCCACCCGCAACCCGGCCTCGGCCCACGGCGACCGCGCCCCGCCCGGACCACCCAAACCCTCCCCAGACGACCCACTCGGCACACCACCACCCAGCACCCGCCCGCCCCGCCCATCTCGACCCGGCCCACCACCATCCCGCACCCCGTCGTCCTGCACGGGTCCGCCACGCGAATCGAAGCCGGGCACATCACCACCCCGCACCCCGCAATCCCGCGTACGACCACCACGCGGATCGAAACCGGGCACATCACCACGCCGCACCCCGCAATCCCGCGTACGACCACCACGCGGATCGAAACCGGGCACATCACCACCCCGCATCCCGCAATCCCGCGTACGGCCACCGCGCGGATCGAAGCCGGGCACATCGCCAGTCCACACCGTGGGTTCCCGTGTGGCGCCGCCGCGGGGAGCGTTGTCGGGTGCGTCGCCTTCCGGATCGCTGTGCTCCGGCGCACTGTCGCTCGGCGCTTCGCGGAAGGTGGCGTTGGGGTCGGGCAGACCACGGTCCGGCTGCGTGCGTATGGTTCGCGGGCACGAGCCGCCCGGAGGGGGTGCGCCGCGGCGCTGTCCGCCGCGGGCGGGGGCGGCGGAGTCGTTGTCTGCGGGAGCGGGTTCGGCGGGAGTCGTCATGCGGCACAGCCTGCTCCGCTCGACCGTCGATGCCGGGGCACCGACCTGGGCGAACCCATGGTCTGGGGACAACGCGTTCGCTGTGCACGACGGGCGCGCGACCGCGCGGATCGGCGGTGCCGTGTCACCCTGGGCTGATAGGGTCACCGCGGCCAGCGTCTGCGCACACCGGGCAGGTGCGGAATCCACTACGCCGACGAAAATCTCTTGGACGCAACGGTTCCGGCGACGCCACGATGGGGCCATGTTGGTGACCTCTCGCTCGGCGGCCGAATATCGCGCCATGTTCGACCTGCCCGCGCGGCTGCCGCCCGCGCACCGGGTGCTGGACTGCTGCGCGGGCGGTTCCAGCTTCGCCGCGGAGTCCGGCGGCGACGTCGTGGCCGTCGACCCCGTCTACGGCGGGGACCGGCAGGATCTCGCGGCGCGGGTACGGACCGGCATCGAGGACGGCGACCGGATCATCGCCGCACACGCCGCCCGCTTCGACTGGCAGTGGTATGGCGACCCCGCCCGCCGCGCCCGGCTGCGCCGCGCCGCCGGGGAGCGCTTTCTCACCGATCTGCGAGAGCATCCGGACCGGTACGTCGCGGGAGCGTTGCCGGACCTCCCGTTCGGCAACGGCCGTTTCGACCTGACGCTGTGCTCGCACCTCCTGTTCACCTGGTCCGACCGGTTCGACGAGCACTGGCACCGCGCCGCGCTCGCCGAGCTGGCCCGGGTCACCCGCGGCGAGATCCGGGTGTTCCCGCTGGTCGTGCAGGGGTCCGGCGATCCGGTGCCCTTCCTGGACACCCTGCTCGGCGAATTGCGCGAGGCGGGCCACCGCGTGACCCGCCAGGGCGTGCCCTACCGGTTCCAGCGCGGAGCGGACGAGATGGTCCGCATCGAGGTGCGCAGACCTCTCAGTCGGAGGCGGTCGTGAGCGCCGCCAGGTCCGCATCGGACAGCCGCAGCTCACCCACCGGCAGCAGGTCGGCCAGTTGCTCGGGCGTGCGGGCGCTGGCGATCGGCGCGGCCACCGTGGGGCGGGCGGCGAGCCAGGCCAGGGAGACCGCGGCGACCGGGACGTCGTGGGCGGCGGCGATGCGGTCGAGTTCGGCCAGCACGCGCACGCCGCGAGCGTCCAGATAGGCCGCCGCGCCCTGGGCGCGCGGGCTGTCCACCTCGACACCCGGCCGGTACTTGCCGGTCAGGAAGCCCTTGGCGAGCGCGTAGTACGGGACGGTCGCCAGGCCCTCGGCGCTCGTCAGCGGGAGCACGTCCCGCTCGAACCCGGCCCGCTCCACCAGGTTGTAGTGCGGCTGGATGGCCGCGTACCGGGGCAGCCCCTCCCGGTCGGCGACGGCCAGCGATGCGCGGATGCGGTCGGGGGACATATTGGACACCGCCACATACCGCACCTTGCCCGCACGGACCAGCTCGCCGTACGCGGCGAGCGTCTCCTCCACCGGCGTGTCGGGATCGTCGTAGTGGGCGTAATACAGGTCGATGTAGTCGGTGCCGAGCCGCCGCAGCGACGCCTCGGCCGCACCGCGAATCGCCTTGGCGGACAAGCCCTCGTACGGCGCGAGCCGGCTGCCTTTGGTGGCGATCACCATGCTGTCGCGGTTGCCGCGCGCGAGCCAGCGGCCGAGGACGGTCTCGGATTCACCGCCGCTGTTGCCGGGTACCCAGGCCGAGTACACGTCGGCGGTGTCGACGAAGTTGCCGCCCGCCGCCGCGTAGGCGTCCAGCACCGCGAACGAGGCGTCCTGGTCGGCGGTCCATCCGAACACGTTGCCACCGAGGCAGAGGGGAAACACATCCAAATCGGTTGTACCAAGTTTCGCCATGGGTCCGAACGTACTCCGCGACGCGGCGCCGGTGTCCCGGGTATCACTCCCACACACGCGCGGTCGTCGCCGAAAAAGACCGGGCGCGTGCGTCTTTCAGCCTTTCCGGACATTCGCGACTGTGGCATCGAACACGCCGCCGAGCGCCGCCATATCCGGTGCCGCACCCTCGTAGCTCATATAGGTGGCGTTGATGCGCACATCACCGACCTGCGCCACCAGCGTGCGCATGGACTGGGTGAGCCCCGGACCGCCGACCGGCCCGGATACCGTGCGCCGCAGCGCGAGGGCGTCGTCGGCGGCGACCGGTGGCGGCGACTCCACCTGTGTCACAACGGCATTCGCGAGCGGCCCGCGCTGCACCCGCACGGCTTCGCAGTGCCCCAGCTGATCTCGCAGCCGCGCCATCGGCTGGTCGGTCCGGCTCAGCTCGACGGTGAGGGTGGCGCGGGTCTGGTTGTCGGTGCCCACCACGACGGCGAGCCGATCGGTGTCGAACCGCGGCTGTGGCGGCGCGCAGTCCTCGGGGTCGGCCACCGCGCCGGGCGGCACGCCCGCCAGGTCGGCGACCGCGCGGCGGGCCTGGTCGACCGGCAGCACCACCGTCGCGTAGCGGGCCGGGAACAGATCCTGGCCGGGCAGCAGCCGCGCCAGCGGGGTGCCGATATGCCGGGTGATCGCGGTGTGCTGCGTGGGCACCGGCGTGCCCGGCACGGTCTCACCGCACGCCGCGAGCAGGGCGATCAGTGCCGTGCCGACCAGCACACGCGCCGCCGCGCCGCAGCGCAGGCGCGGCCGCGGACCCGGCGAATCCGGCACGATCACACATCCACTATGCCGAACGCCGACCGTTCGCCGGTCCTGCCACGCCGGGGTGCCCGGGGAATGCGAACAGCCTCGCACTCGTTGTCCCCAGGTGCGGTGCACCCACCCGGCGCGGCCTCCGAAGCACATGAGAGACAATGAAGGTGGTTCGCCACACCACATCCGCCGCCGGTTGTGACGGCGGGAACCGTCGACCCACCACGCAGCGGATGCGGGCGCACCACGCAGGAAGGAGTACGCGATGGACTACGAGTCGCGAATGTACGAGCTGGAGTTCCCCGCTCCGCAGCTGTCGTCCGCCGACGGCGCTGGTCCGGTGCTGGTGCACGGGTTGGAGGGCTTCACCGACGCCGGCCACGCGGTACGCCTGGCCACCACGCATCTGCGCGAGAGCCTCGAATCGGAGCTGGTCGCCTCGTTCGACGTGGACGAGCTGCTCGACTACCGCTCGCGGCGCCCGCTGATGACGTTCAAGACCGACCACTTCTCCGACTACGCCGACCCGGAGCTGAACCTCTGGGCGCTGCGCGATACCGCAGGCACCCCGTTCCTGCTGCTGGCCGGGCTGGAGCCGGATCTGCGCTGGGAGAAATTCGTCACGGCCACGCGGCTGCTGGCCGAACAGCTCGGCGTGCGGCGCACGATCGGCCTGTCGGCCATTCCGATGGCGATCCCGCACACCCGCCCGCTCGGCGTCACCGCGCACGCCAGCGACCGGGACCTGATCGGCGAACATCAGCGCTGGCCGGGCGAGCTGCAGGTACCGGGCAGCGCCTCGTCGCTGCTGGAGTACCGGATGGCCCAGCACGGCCAGGAGTCGATCGGCTTCTCCGTGCACGTGCCGCACTACCTGGCGCAGACCGCCTACCCGGAGGCGGCGCAGACGCTGCTCGAGAACGTGGCCGAGAACGCCGGACTGCAGCTACCGCTGGCCGCGCTGAGCGAGTCGGCGGCCAAGGTCCGCGAACAGGTCAACGAGCACATCGCGGGCAACACCGAGGTGGAGACGGTGGTCAACGCCCTGGAACGCCAGTACGACAGCTTCGTCACCGCGCAGGAACGCCAGTCCAGCCTGCTCGCGCGGGAGGCCGACCTGCCGACCGGCGACGAGCTGGGTGCCGAGTTCGAGCGCTTCCTCGCCGAGCAGGGCGAGTTCGGCGACGGCGCCGAGGGCGGCGAACCGAGGTAGTCCCGGCGTAGCGGTTTGCGGTACGGCCCGCCCCTGCCGGTAACGTTGAAGCACGTGCAGCTTTCCGAATTGATCCCCGACCGTGTCGTGCCCGACGTGGACGCGGACTGGCTGTACGAGACCTTCGCCGAATGGACGATCGATCAGGGCCTCGAGCTGTACCCCGCGCAGGAGGAGGCCCTGCTCGAGCTGATGACCGGCGCCAACGTCATTCTCGCCACCCCGACGGGTTCGGGAAAGTCGATGGTCGCGGTGGGCGCGCATTTCGCCGCCCTCAACCGCGGGCAGCGCAGCTACTACACCGCACCGATCAAGGCCCTGGTCAGCGAGAAGTTCTTCGCGCTGTGCGAGGTGTTCGGCGCCGACCGGGTCGGCATGGTGACCGGCGACGCCGCGGTGAATCCGACCGCGCCGATCATCTGCGCGACCGCGGAGATCCTGGCCAATCTGGCCCTGCGCGAGGGCGCGGGCGCCGATGTCGGCCAGGTGGTGATGGACGAATTCCATTTCTACGCCGACCCCGACCGCGGCTGGGCCTGGCAGGTGCCGCTGCTGGAACTGCCGAAGGCGCAATTCCTGCTGATGTCGGCCACGCTCGGCGAGGTCGATTTCTTCGCCCGCGATCTGGAACGCCGGACCGGGCGTCCCACCGCCCTCGTCAGCGGCTCGGAACGCCCTGTGCCCCTGACGTTTTCGTATCGTCGCACGCCCATCACCGAGACACTGGAGGAACTGGTCACCACCCACCAGTCCCCCGTCTACGTCGTCCATTTCACCCAGGCCGCCGCGCTGGAACGCGCGCAGGCGCTCACCAGCGTCAACTTCGCGTCCAAGGCGGAGAAGGAGGCCATCGCCGAGGCGATCGGCAGCTTCCGCTTCTCCAGCGGGTTCGGCAGGACGCTGTCGCGGCTGATCCGGCACGGCATCGGCGTGCACCACGCCGGAATGCTGCCCAAGTACCGCCGCCTGGTGGAACGGCTGGCGCAGGAGGGCCTGCTGAAGGTGGTGTGCGGCACCGACACCCTGGGCGTCGGCATCAACGTGCCGATCCGCACCGTGCTGCTCACCGGCCTCACCAAATTCGACGGGGTGCGCACCCGGCGCCTGAAGGCCCGCGAATTCCATCAGATCTCCGGGCGGGCCGGGCGCGCGGGGTACGACACCACCGGCACGGTCGTGGTGCAGGCGCCCGAGCACGAGATCGAGAACGCGCGGCTGCTCGCCAAGGCCGGTGACGATCCGAAGAAGCAGCGCAAGGTGCAGCGCCGCAAGCCGCCGGAGGGCTTCGTGTCGTGGTCCGAGGACACCTTCGACCGCCTCGTCGCCGCCGAGCCGGAGCCGATGGTGTCGCGCTTCCGGGTCACCAATTCGATGCTGCTCAATGTCATCGCCCGACCCGGCAACTGCTTCGACGCGATGCGGCATCTGCTCGAGGACAATCACGAGCCGCGCCAGGCGCAGCGTAAACATATCCTCAAAGCGATTCGGCTGTATCGCGCGCTGCGCGACGCCGGGGTAGTGCAGCAACTCGACGAGCCCGACGAGTCGGGCCGCCGCGCCCGGCTGACCGTCGACCTGCAGCGCGACTTCGCCCTCGACCAGCCGCTGTCGCCGTTCGCCCTGGCCGCCCTGGAACTACTTGACAGCGACGCCCCGACTTACACACTGGATGTGGTGTCGATCATCGAATCCACGCTGGAGGACCCGCGTCAGCTGCTGCTCGCCCAGCAGCACAAGGCGCGCGGCGCCGCCATCGGGGAGATGAAGGCCGACGGCATCGACTACGACGAGCGCATGGAGCTCATCGAGGACATCACCTGGCCCAAGCCGCTCGCCGAGCTGATCGAACCGGCCTTCGAGACCTACCGCGCCGGGCATCCCTGGGTATCGGAGTTCAGCCCCGCCCCCAAGTCGGTGGTGCGCGAAATGATCGAACGCTCAATGACTTTCGCGGAACTGATCGGTGAATACGAGCTGGCGCGCTCGGAGGGCATGGTGCTGCGCTACCTCGCCGACGCCTACCGCGCGCTGCGCCGCACCGTCCCCGAATCCGCGCGCACCGAGGAGCTCGAGGACGTCACCGAATGGCTCGGCGAGCTGGTCCGGCAGGTCGATTCGAGCCTGCTCGACGAGTGGGAGCAGCTCACCAACCCGGGCGCGGAGAACGACTCCGAGCAGCTGGCCTTCGGCGCGGAGACCGTGCGCCCGATCTCGGCCAACGAGCGCGCGTTCAAGGTCATGGTGCGCAATGCCGTGTTCCGCCGCGTCGAGATGGCCGCGCTGCGCCGCTGGCAGGCGCTCGACGACCTCGGCGACGGCCCGGACTGGGAGCACGACCTCGCACCGTACTTCGAGGAATACGGCGAGATCGGCACGGGTCCGAACGCGCGCGGCCCGCGGTTGTTCCAGCTCGAGCAGCGCCCCGGCTTCTGGCATGTGCGCCAGGTGCTCGACGATCCGGCCGGTGATCACGGCTGGTCGGTCGACGCGGTCGTCGATCTGGCCGAATCCGACGCCGCCGGTGAGGTGGTCTTCGACGACGTGGCGGTGACGGCGGGATGAACGGACTCCGAAGACCCGTCTCGGACAACCCTGCCCGCCGTCTCCGTCAGTGATCAAGACGACGTCAATCCGGTTCGTTTTTCCGGCCACCCCGCTGATACTCTCGCGCTCGCTGCCTGCAGCGGGGAGGCTGCCCGGAAGAAAGAGAGTCCCCTTAGATTGTTGGATACACACGCGCCCGAGTCGCCTCGTCTCGTCATCGATCTCGCCCGGGTGCGCGACAACTACCGCGCACTGCGGTCCGCGCTGGGCGGGCTGGGGGACAACCACCCGGCGCGAATTCGGTTCGCGGTCAAGGCATCTCCGATGCCGGAGATCATCCGGCTGCTCGCCGCGGCGGGCGCGGAATTCGATGTCGCCAGTGTCGGTGAGATCGAGCAGTGCCTGAGCCTGGGCGTCGACCCGGGCGCGCTGTGCTACGGCAATCCCCTGAAGAAGGCGAGCCAGATCGCGGCCGCCTACGCCGCGGGGGTGCGCCGCTACGCCTTCGATACCGAGGACGACCTCGATCGCATCGCCGAGCACGCGCCGGGTTCGGAGGTGGAGTGCCGTTTCCTGGCCTCGGCCCCGCAGTCGCAGACCCCGTTCGGGGCGAAGTTCGGCTGCGCCCCGGGCGAGGCGGTGCGGCTGCTGGTGCGCGCCCGCGACCTCGGCCTGCGGCCGGTCGGGCCCTACTTCCACGTGGGCTCGCAGCAGCTGGACCCGGTGGCGTGGCAGATCGGCATCGAACAGGCGGGCGCCATCGCGGAAGCGTTGGCGGTCAAGGACATTGCGGTGCGATCGGTGAATATCGGTGGCGGGCTGCCGATTTCGTACGCCGATCCGGCACCGGAACTGTCCGACCTGGGTGCGGTGATCGCCGAGGCGGCGGCACGGCACCTCCCGGAGCACACCGAACTGGTGGTGGAACCCGGCCGCGCCCTGGTGGGCAACGCCGGAGTGATCCACGCCGAGGTCGTGAACGTGCGCATCGCGCCGGACGGGCGGCGCTGGATATACCTCGATATCGGCCGCTACAACGGTATGGCCGAAACCGAGAACGAGTACATCGCCTACCGATTCGAGACCTCGCGAGACGGTGACCCCCGCGACGAGGCGGTGATTGCCGGACCGACCTGCGACGGAGACGATGTACTGTATCAACGCACGCGGGTCCTGCTACCGACCACGCTGCGAGCCGGTGATCCCGTTCGGGTCCTCGATACCGGCGCTTATACGGCGAGCTATTCGTCGGTGTCCTTCAACGGTTTTCCGCCTTTGACTGTGCATGTCATCGGCGCTGAGCGAGAGTGAGTTTGCCCATGACGGCAGAATTCACCGGCTGGCACGTGCTGGCCGAGTTCGGTGGTGTCGACGCGGCCCTCTGCGACGATCTCGAACGCCTCGAAGCAGCACTCCGAAAATCGTTGGTCGCCGCTGGCGTGACGATCTGCGATGTGGTGCACAAGAAGTTCGAGCCGATGGGCGTCACTGTGCTGGCGCTGCTGTCGGAGTCGCATGCCTCCATTCACACCTACCCGGAATCGGGTGACATCTTCGTCGACGTGTTCACCTGCGGCAGCATCGGCGCGGGTGCCACCAAGGCGGTCGATCTGCTGGCCGCGGAGCTGTCCCCCGAGACGGTGCACACCGAGGTCATTCAGCGCGGGCATTCCGCGCGGCGCATCCACGAGCCGGTGGGTGCCGGGCTGACCCGCATCTGGGATCTGTCCGAGGTGCTGGTCGATACCCGAACTCCGTTCCAGCACATGGTGATCGCGCGGACCGAACAGGGCGTGTCGCTGTTCTCCGACGACGATCGCCAGTCCACCGAGTTCTCCCAGCTGACCTATCACGAGGCGATGCTGGTCCCGGCCTACGCCCTGGCCGCGAAGCTGGACAACGTGCTGATCATCGGCTCGGGCGAGGGCGTCGCCAGCCAGATGTCGGTGGCGGCGGGCGCCTCCCGGGTGGACCACGTCGACATCGATCAGCTCGAGGTGGAGCTGTGCGCACGGCATCTGCCCTACGGCTATACCGAGGCCGACCTGGCCGAGGCGGTCGCGGGCACCGGCCCGATCCGGATGCACTACGCCGACGGCTGGGACTTCCTGGGTAAGGCGGAGGCCGAGGGCGTGCGCTACGACGTCATCGTCATCGACCTGCCCGACGAGCGGGTCGAGGACGCCCAGCACAACCGCCTGTACGAGGAGGAATTCCTCACCCGATGTAGGGCGCTGCTGGCCGACGGCGGCGTGCTGGCGGCGCAGGCGGGCTGTGCGACCATGTGGCGCAACGAAACCCTCAAGCGGTCGTGGCAGCGGTTCCGCGACCTGTTCGACACGGTCGTCCCCTACGGCTCCGACGAGCACGAGTGGACGTTCCTGTTCGGCGTCGCGCAACCGGTCACCGATCCGGTCGAGGTGATGACCGGCAAGCTGTCTCGGCTGCCCTACCGCGCCGCGACGATCGACGAGCGGGCCCTGGTCCGCGGCGCGATCGAGCCGCACGCCCTGCGAATCGGCGCCGCCGTCGGTTGACTCCGCGGCCCAACGGAATTCGCCTCGCGCCCGCCCGGATAGCCACTCCGGGCGGGCGTTTCGCTGTGGCCGTCACCCGCACTCCGTACAAGTTCCCGCACCCGCTGTGGCGTCAGTCAGAGGTGCGAGAACATGTACGGAGTGCGAACCTCCGGCCCGGGGGGGGGGGGGGCCGCCCGACACCCCCCCCCCCCCCCCCCGCCCCCCCCCCCCCGGAGAACCACCCCCCCC
>NZ_JARWQD010000245.1 GCF_029869545.1 Nocardia wallacei
TAGCGCCCCTCCCCTTTATTCTCGCGTTCACAACCTGGTTCCGGTATTCCTTTTACCCGGTGCGCTTTGGCCCGGTTACCCGTGCTCCCGCCCTGGGGCCGCTTCCACGGGAATGAGTGACACCACCGCGAGCACGAGAAACCACCCACCGCGGGCACGAAAACAAGAAACCACCCACCCCGAGCACGAAACAAGAAACCACCCGTCGCGGGCACGAAAACGAGAGACCACCCGTCGCGGGCACGAAAACGAGAAGCAACCCGTCGCGGGCACGGAGCGGCGGCTCAGCCCTTGCGGATGCGGTCGTAGAGGCGGATGGTTTGTTCGGCTACACGGGTCCAGTCGAATTCGGCGATGGCTCGGGCACGGCCGGCGGCGCCGAGGGAGTCGGCGAGCAGGCGGTCTCCGGCTATCGCGTTGACCGCGCGGGCGAGGCCGGACTCGAATGCCTCGGTGGCGGCGTCGTCGTAGGGGACCAGGCGGCCGGTGGTGCCGTCGGCGACGACCTCGGGGATGCCGCCCACATCCGAGGCCACCACCGCGGTGCCGCAGGCCATCGCCTCCAGGTTCACGATGCCCAGCGGCTCGTACACCGACGGGCAGACGAATACCGTTGCGGCCGCGAGGATCTGGCGCACCTGCTCGGTGGGCAGCATCTCCCGGACCCAGAACACGCCGCCGCGGCGGCGCGCCAGTTCCGCCACGGCCGCCGACACCTCGGCCTCCAGCTGCGGGGTATCGGGCGCGCCCGCGCACAGCACGATCTGGATATCCGGATCGAATTCCCGGGCGGCGGCGAGCAGATGCGAGACCCCCTTCTGCCGGGTGATGCGGCCGACGAAGGCGGCGATCGGCGCGTCGGTGCGCACCCCGAGCTCGGCCAGCACGTCCCGGGCGCCGTCGACCGGACCGCCCGGACACCATGCCTCGGCGTCGATCCCGTTGTGCACCACATGCACTCGCTCGGGGTCGACGGTCGGATACGCGTCGAGCACATCGCGCCGCATGCCCTGGCTGACCGCGATCACGGCATCGGCGTACTCCATCGCGTTGCGCTCCGACCACGACGACAGCCGGTAGCCGCCGCCCAGCTGCTCGGCCTTCCAGGGGCGGCGCGGTTCCAGCGAATGCGCGGTCAGCACGTGCGGGATGCCGTACAGGGTGGCGGCCAGATGCCCGGCCAGCCCGGTGTACCAGGTATGCGAGTGCACCACGTCCACGCCGCCGACGGCATCGGCCATGCGCAGCTGCGCCGACATCATCTGCAGGGCCGAATTGGCGGCGTACAGCATCGGATCCGGTTGATGCACCACGGCATCGGTGCGTGGCACCCCCATGCAGTGCACGGTCACCTCGCTCAGCCGCCGCAGCCGCGACACCAGCTGGGTGACATGCACCCCCGCCCCGCCGTACACCTCCGGCGGGTACTCACGGGTCAATACCGCGACCTGAAGCCGGGCCCGCTCCCGCGATTCGGTCGGCTCGCGTCCACCCTCCGCGCCGAAACTCACCGGTCCAACCTAATCGTTCGCCCCCGGCGTGACCACTCCCACACAATCGTGGCGTCGAGCGCCGGGCACGCGCGATCGACCCCCCTTCCGGGCAGCGACGGCCGCTGCGGGCCCGGGTACAGCACCGACGCCGCACGCGGGTGAGCGACGACTCCGGCTCCGCTGCCGGACACGGCATGGTTCGCGGCGGTAAGTTGGCGTTGTGAGGAGCCAGCCGCACGTACTCGGGATCGTGCTCGCCGGTGGTGAGGGCAAGCGACTCTTCCCGCTCACCAAGGACCGCGCCAAGCCGGCGGTCCCGTTCGGGGGCGCCTACCGCCTGATCGACTTCGTCCTCTCCAACCTGGTCAACGCCGGATATCTGCGGCTGTGCGTGCTCACCCAGTACAAGTCGCATTCGCTGGACCGGCACATCTCGCAGACCTGGCGGCTGTCGGGCTTCGGCGGGGAGTACATCACCCCCGTGCCCGCGCAGCAGCGGCTCGGGCCGCGCTGGTACACCGGCAGCGCCGACGCGATCATGCAGTCGCTGAATCTGATCTACGACGAGGATCCGGACTACATCGTGGTGTTCGGCGCGGACCACGTGTACCGGATGGATCCCGAGCAGATGGTGGCCCACCACATCGACTCCGGTGCGGGCGTGACCGTGGCCGGGATCCGGGTGCCGCGCAGCGAGGCGGGCGGATTCGGCTGCATCGACTCCGACGAGGCGGGGCGGATCACGCAGTTCCTGGAGAAGCCCGTCCATCCGCCGGGCACGCCCGACGATCCGAACGTCACCTTCGCGTCGATGGGCAACTACGTGTTCAGCACCAAGGTGCTGGTGGACGCGATCCGCGCCGACGCCGACAACGCCGACTCCGACCACGATATGGGCGGCGACATCATCCCGTCGCTGGTCTCGCAGGGCGAGGCGGGCGTGTACGACTTCGCGCGCAACGATGTGCCGGGATCCACCGACCGCGATCGCGGCTACTGGCGCGATGTGGGGACCATCGACGCGTTCTACGACGCGCATATGGATCTGGTGTCGGTGCATCCGATCTTCAACCTGTACAACAAGCACTGGCCGATTCGCGGCGCCGCGGAGAATCTGCCGCCCGCCAAGTTCGCGCAGGGCGGGCTGGCGCAGGAGTCGATCGTCGGGTCGGGCAGCATCCTGTCGGCGGCGACGGTGCGCAATTCGGTGCTGTCGTCGAATGTGTTCGTCGAGGACGGCGCGACCGTGGAGGGCAGCGTGCTGATGCCGGGGGTGCGGATCGGCCGCGGCGCGGTGGTCCGCCGGGCGATCCTGGACAAGAACGTGATGGTCGGCGAGGGCGAGATCATCGGCGTCGACATGGACCGCGACCGGGAACGATTCGCCGTCAGCAACGGTGGTGTGGTGACGGTGGGCAAGGGCGTCTGGGTCTAGCCCCTCAGCGCGGCGGGGGCGGCGCCGGGGTGGCCGTGCAGAACGGATAGCACGAGCCGCGCGTGATCGGCGGATTGCTGGCCGGATCGTCGAAACTGCTCCCGTTGACCAGCAACAGCACCAGCAGCGCCACGAACACCATGAAGCCCAGCAATACGACAGCCAGCACCAGCCAACTGCGCGGCGCGATTTCGAGCAGCACTCCGCGATCGAATAACACCGCGCCTCCACCAGTCGCGAATCACCTGTCCCCTCAATCATATCCACCCCGGCAAGCCCGGCCCGAAACGAACGCCACCACTACTTCTCGCACCCCCTGCGTGTTCCCGCACCGCCTGCAGGGCCTTGTAGAGGGTGCGGGAACACGCAAGGGGTGCGGGAACGGCGGGGTGCGGGAAGATGGTGCGGGGCAGTGGGGTTTGTGGTTGTCAGTGGGGGTTGGGGGCCGTGCAGAACGGGGCGCAGGTGCCGGGGGTGGTGGTTGTCGCGGGGGGCGGTGGGTCGTCGAAATCGGCTCCGCTGACGAGCAGTAGCACCACCAGGGCGATGATCACGACCAGTCCGAAGATCGCCGCCACCGGGAACAGCCAGCCCGACGGCAGGTGCGCCCCCAGCATCAATCCATGCTCGGCGATAGCGCATCACCTCCTCCTTCCCCGCGTAACCCCGTGCACCCCAACGAAACCGCGCACGACACAAACTTCCCGCACGCCTTGTGTGATCACGCACCCCTTGCGAGGCCCTGGAAGGGGTGCGTGATCGCGCAAGGGGTGCGGCGGTGGTGCGGTGGGCATGCGAGAGCGGCCCCCCGGCGGGGGGGGGGGGGGGCGGGGGGGGGGGGGGGGGCTTGGTTGGGGGGGGGGTATGGGGGGGGGGCCCCCCCGGGGG
>NZ_JARWQD010000246.1 GCF_029869545.1 Nocardia wallacei
GTTTATCGGGGTTTAATTATCGCTCGAGCTGCCGGGGATACCAACTGATTGAGCAGGCCGGGATACTAACAGCTGGTGCATGCCGGGATAGGAACAGCTGGAGCATGCCGGGATAGGAATAGCTGGTGCTTGCTGGGCACAGATGGGGCGTGCACGCGACTAACGCTCGCGGGCCTCGATCAGATCGGCTAGCTCGCCGGGATCTTCCAGGACCACCATGGCGGCGGCGGTGTCGCCGTCGTGGGTGAGCGACAGGTGCACCCGGACGCGGGGCAGGAATTCGGCGGCCAGGCCGTGCAATTTGATGCTCGGGCGGCCCCAGGCGTCGTTCACGACCTCGATCAGCGGGTACGGGTTGTCACCGACCTGCGGGCTGCGCGCGAAGCGGGAGGTCGCCCATGCCTTGAGCACCGCCTCCTTGGCCGCCCACCGCGCCGCGTAACTGCGCGCCGGATCGGTGCCCTTGCTCTCGCAGTAGCGCCGCTCCCCCGCGGTGAAACTCTCACGGAGCATGGTGGTTCCGGCTCGCTTCAGCTGTTCCGCGAACTCGGAAATGGTCACCAGGTCCATGCCGATCCCCAGGATGGTCACAGTCTTTGCCGCTCCTCAACCGTCAGTGGACGACGCGGCGCTACCCGCCGCGGCCCGTCCAGGCGAATCCGAGCCGGTGGCCACCGGTATGACGGCGGCCACCGGCTCGGCTGAAACTTACCAGCGGAACGCGTGGGCTCCCGGGCGAACGGAGGAGCCCGGGTTTACCGGCAGGCGGGCCCGGCGTCGGCGACGTAGGTGCCGTCCGCCGCCAGCCTGGCGTCCGGCGACAGCAGCACGTCGGCCTCCAACTGCCGAATCTGCTTGGCGGGGGTGCCCTCCGAGCCCAGGCGACGGTCGGCGGGCCGCTCGTACAGCGGGGCACCGCCGCACATCGCCTCCGCAAACCGCTGCCGCCCGGCGAGCTGCCGCTGCTCGGCGCGGCGCTGGTACTCCGCACGCCGCTGCGGATCGATGGCCTCGATGAACGCCTGCGGATGCACGACCGCCAAAAGCCCTGACACGTGCCCGAATCCGAGCGAGGTGACCAGACCGGCCTTGAGCGCGAACCGATCTCCGAACCGCAGCGGTTCGCGCGCCCACACCAGGTGCGGGTAGTCCCGCATCTTGTCGTCGACGCAGTCGAGGCTGCGGTTCGGCGGGATCACGCCCTGCTCGAGCACCTGGCACAGGCCGATCAGCTGGAACGCCGCCGCACCGCCCTTCGCGTGCCCGGTGAGCGACTTCTGCGAGATCACGAACAGCGGAGCGCCGTCGGTGCGGCCCAGCGCCCCGGCCAGCCGCTCGTGCAGTTCCGATTCGTTGGGATCGTTTGCGGCCGTGGAGGTGTCGTGCTTGGACACCACGCTGACCTCGTCCGCCGAGACGCCCAGTTTCCGCAGCGCGGCCGCCAGGCGTGAGTCCCGGCCGCCGCGACCGGCGCCCAGCGCGCCCAGGCCCGGCGCCGGGATCGAGGTGTGCACCCCGTCGGCGAACGACTGCGCGTAGGCGAGGACACCGAGCACCGGCAGTCCCATCTCCACCGCGACGTCACCGCGCGCCAGCAAAACCGTTCCGCCGCCCTGGGATTCG
The DNA here is from genome assembly GCF_029869545.1 of Nocardia wallacei. Classification (GTDB taxonomy): domain Bacteria; phylum Actinomycetota; class Actinomycetes; order Mycobacteriales; family Mycobacteriaceae; genus Nocardia; species Nocardia wallacei_A. The sequence continues at coordinate 1,624 of NZ_JARWQD010000246.1, forward strand.
ACGAATCCGCCGCGGCGACGGTCGTTGGCGCGGGAGAAGTACCGGTCGCTGATGCCCTTGGCGCTCATCGCCGCCGAGTCCGCGGTGGCCGACATGTCACCGAAGCCGACGATGCCCTCGATGCCGAGATCGTCGTAGCCACCGGCGATCACGACGTCGGCCTTGCCGAGCCGGATCTTGTCCACGCCCTCCTCGACCGAGACCGCCGCGGTCGCGCAGGCCGCGACCGGATGGATCATCCCGCCGTAGCTGCCGACGTAGGACTGAACCACGTGCGCCAGAGCGACATTCGGCAGCGCCTCCTGCAGGATGTCGTTGGCGCGGGGCTCGCCGAGCAGGTTGTCGATGTACAGCGACCGCATCGACGACATGCCGCCCATGCCGGTGCCCTGGGTGTTGGTCACCAGCGAGGGGTGCACCCAGCTCATCAGCTCGGCAGGGCTGAAGCCGGAGGACAGGAACGCGTCGACGGTGCAGACGATGTTCCACAGCGCCACCCGGTCCACCGAGCTCGCCATGTCCGGGGAGATGCCCCACTTGGTGGGATCCCAGCCCTCGGGGATCTGGCCGCCCACCGTGCGCGACAGCTTCGCCTTGCGCGGCACCCGGATCTCGGTGCCCGCCTTGCGCGTCACCTGCCAGTCGCCCGAGTCGGCGACCGGCGCGATCACCGTGTGCTCGGGATCCGCGGCGTGGAAGGCGCGGGCCTCGGCCTCGCTGGTGACCGCGAACGTCAGGTCCTTGTCCAGGAACACCGAGGTCAGCAGCGGCGCGGCATTGTCGACCATGGAGCCGTCGTCGCCGTAGCGGCGCACGCCGCAGCGCTCGACGACCGCGTCGTGATAGCGCTCGGCCAGCTCGGATTCGTCGACGTACTCGCCGGATTCGGTGTCGTACCAGCCCGGCTTGGGTTCGCTCTCCCAGGTGACCAGGCCGGTGGTCCACGCCAGCTCGAGCACGCCCGCCGCCGACAGCTCGTCGGCGACCTCCATCTCGAAGCGGGTCCGGGCCGAACCGTACGGGCCCAGTTCCCCGGCGCCGACGATCACCACCATATCGGCGAGATCGGTTGTCACCGGGCCCCATTCGGGCACCGGCAGCGCGGAGGTCAGCGTCGGCGGCGCGGGCAGCGCCGCGATGGTGGGCGCATCGTCCCCGGATTCGCCCGCGGCGTCCTCGGATTCGAGCGCCTCGGCCTCCTTCGCCAGGGCTGGCAGGTCCAGCTTGGCACGGGCCAGGCCGCCGGTCAGATCGATCTGCTGCGGTCCGGACGCGGTGACGACGCGGGCCCGGCTGGTGCACCACTTGAGCAGTTCATCGGCGATCTCCACCGTGGACCACGTGTGCACACCGGCCTTCTCGACCGCGGCGACCAGCGGATCGTTGTGGCCCATCAGCCCGGTGCCGCGCACCCAGCCGATCAGCGCGTGCACCAGGGTGACCCGCTGCGACCACGACTTCTCCACCCGCCACTTGGCGATGACCGCGTCCAGCGCCGCCTTGGATTCGCCGTAGGCGCCGTCGCCGCCGAAGATGCCGCGGTTGGGCGAACCCGGCAGCACCACATGCAGTTTCGCGTCCACGTCGTGATCGGCGCCGAGCTTGGACAGCCCGCCGATCAGGCGCTCCACCGACCACAGCAGCACCCGCATCTCCATCTCGGCGCGGGCACCGGCGTCGGTCAGATCGCCCGCGACGCGCGGAGCCGCGAACGGCAGCAGCAGCGTCGGGGTCAGCGCCGGCTTGACGAGAACCTTTGCGCCACCGGCATTGTCGCTCTGCTCGTTGCCGACCCACTCGATCAGCGCGTCGACATCGGTGTAGGAGGCCATATTCGCGGGCACCACCCACAGCGCGGCGCCGTGGCGCGCGTTCTCGCGGTACAGCTGCTTGTAGAAGCCGAGCCGGTCGTCGTCGAGCCGCGACGTGGTGACGACGACGGTCGCGCCGCCGCCCAGCAGGCGCCCGGCGGCCGCGGCCGCGATGGAACCCTTACTGGCGCCGGTGATCACGGCGACGTCCGAGGACCAGCTACCGGCCTCCTCCGTGTCGAGGGCCGCCTCGGCGATCCGCTCGTAGGCTCCGGCGAGCACCGAGCGGGCCTCGGCCATCGCGCGCTGCCGCCACCAGTTCGCCTGTGCCGCAACGGCCGCACCGGCGCCGAGGTAGCCGTCCACGGGCAGGTCGGCGATCTCGGCGTCGTCGCCGAGCCACAGCCGCGCCAGATCCTCGCGCGCGGTGGCCCAGCGGTCGTCGATCAGCACCGCCTTGCGGGCGTCGAATGCGGGCGCGACCAATCGCGGCCAGTCCGAACCGAGTTCGGCCGACACCAGATCCACCAGCGAGTCGTCGGTGGCCTCCGGGGCCGACACCTGCTCGTCGAGGCCCAGCTGCTCGAGCACGACCCGGGCCGCAGTCGCCAGCACGCCGTCGCGGCCGGTGATCTGCTCGGTGAACTCGCCGAGCGCGGCCGCGTCGACCGTGCCGCCGCCACCGCCACCGGCCGCGGGCAGCGCCACGCTGACCCCGCGCCGCGCGGCGACCGACTGCACGGCGGCGTCGATCGCCGCATCCACCGCGGCACCGTCGCCCAGCGCGCCCGACACCAGGCCGCCCAGGTCGCCGCCGCGCACGCTGGCACCCTCGCGGGTGCCCAGCGACACCTCGGCGGTGACGTGGTGGGCCCAGCCGTCGCCGAGCTCCCACACCTTCTTGACCCGGTCGGCGATCGCGGCGGGCCGCTTGCCGGAGGGGCCGAACACCTTGCGCAGGTGGTCGCCGACCGCGTCGGACAGCACCGAGCCGAACGGCTTGTAGGTGCGGGCGAGCCGCTCCACGGTCGCCGACAGCGCGCCCATGTCGGCATCGGCGGCGCCGTCGATGGCGCCCAGCGACAGCTCCGAGCCGAGGTCCACCAGCAGCTGGTTGCGCCGCGAGGAGACGCCGTCGCACAGGCCCTCGATGGTGTCCACCGGGCCGATCTGGTCCAGGCGCAGCTTGGTCCACAGGGCGATCAGCACCCGGGTCGCGTCGGCGGCGGTGAACGGGATGTCGTCGGGGCGCGGACCACCGGCGGGGGCCGCCGCGGGAGCGGGCGCCGCCGCAGGGGCCGCCGCGGCGGCCGGAACCTGTTCGGCCACAGCCTCTTCCGGCTCCTCCACCGGCGCCGGATCGGTGTCGGTGGAGTACACGACACCGGCCTCGCGCTCGATATTGAGCACCTCCACCTTGGCGGTGGCGAACTGCGGCAGCTTCAGCGTGTTGGTGGCGAGGTTGGCGACGGTCGGCGTGGCGGCCAGGCCGATCTCGACGAACCGCTCCACGGCGAGGCCACCGTGCTCGGGATCGGTGAACAGCAGGTCCTGGGTCTCGATCCAGCGCACCGGGCTGGCGAACTGCCAGGCCAGCAGCTCGATCAGCACCACCCGGCACAGCTCGCTCGGGCGCGCCGACCAGTCGTCCCAGTTCGCCAGCACCTGCGTCAGCGGCTCCGAGGGCACCAGATCGGCGATCTCGGCGATGAATTCGCGCTCGAGCGAGAACGGCCGCGGTACCAGGTTCGGAATATAGCGCCCGGCAAGGATTTCCGAATGCAGATCCTCCGGGAGCAGGTCCTCGAGCTTGTGCCGGAACTCGGGCACGCCCTTGCGCAGCACGGTCGAGTGGAACGGCACGTCGATGCCGGGCACCAGCACGAACGCGCGCTTTCCGCCGAATTCCGCACGGCGGCGCTCGATTTCGGCCTCCAGCTCCTCGAGACCCTTCACCGTGCCCGCGATGGCGTACTGCGAGCCACGCAGGTTCAGGTTCACGACCTCCAGGAACTCGTCGGCCCGCGCCGCCACCTCCGCGACGAAGTCGATGACCTCGGCGTCGGGCAGCCCGATCTGCGACGGCCGGATGGCGGCCATCCGATAGTCGCTGCGGCCCTGGGCATCTCGCGGCACCAGTTCGTGCATCGCGGAACCGCGCTGGAAGACCACCTCCAGCACCGCCTCCAGCGGCAGCACCCCGGCCACGGCGGCGAGCGCGTTGTACTCACCCACCGAATGCCCGGCCAGCATCGCGCCCTCGACGAACGCACCGGCCTCGCGCAGCTCGGCCACCTGGGCGACGCCGAGGGTCGCCATCGCCACCTGCGTGAACTGGGTCAGATGCAGCACGCCCTGCGGGTGCCGGTACTCCACGCCGCGGGCCTTGAGGTAGGTCGGGTTGTCGCGGACCACGGCGAGGATGGAGAATCCCAGCGCCTCGCGGGTGTGCTTGTCGGCCCGGTCCCACACCTCCTTGGCCGCCTTGGAGCGCGAACGCGCGTCCAGGCCCATCCCCTTGCTCTGGATGCCCTGGCCGGGGAAGGCGTACACGGTCTTCGGCGCGGCGAGCCGCGCGGTCGCGGTCATCACCAGGTCGCCACCGGTCCGGCAGGACACCTCGACGATCTCGCTGCCCTGGTCGACGGCGATCCGCTCGACGCGCACGTCGATCTCCGCGCCGGGGCGCACCATGCCGAGGAACCGCGTGGTCCACGCGTTCACCGTCCGTGCGGGGACCGGGGATTCGGGATCGACGGCGGAAACCGCGTGCTGCGCGGCGGCCGACAACCACATCCCGTGCACGATCGGGCTGCCCAGACCGGCCAGCCGGGCGGCGTTGTCGCTGGTGTGAATCGGGTTGTGATCGCCCGACACGGCGGCGAAGGCGCCCATCGCGCGCGGGGCGACCATGCCCACGGCGCGGCGGCGCCGCCGCGGGGTGTCGGTGGCCTCCGCCGAGACGGTGCCCGCGGCGCGCGGCGGATCGGACAGCTCACCGTCGCCGTTGCGGCCGCGAATGGCGAAGCGCTCCACCAGCTTTGCCACCGTCGGGGTCTCCAGTCCGTGGTCGCGCATGACGCCGACCTCGACGTGCACCTCGACGACGCGGCCCATATCGGTGTCGAGCACCGCCCCCGACTCCGCGCGGACCGTGAGAACCGCTGCGTTGGAGGGCAATTCGGCCACCAGCTCGATCCGGTGGTCCAGGTGGACCAGATCCAGCATGCCCTCGATGACGCTGCGGGCATCCTCGGTACGGGTGGCGCCCAGCACGGCGAAGACGGCGGGCCAGCAGGCGCCCACGAGCACGTCGGGCACCGTGCGGCCGATGGTGCTCAGGTTCGCCGGGAGCCCGGAGCCGGTGACACCGGCGTGATCGGCGATCAGATCCGGGGTCCAGGCGAGATTCACGTGGGCGACGTGAGTTCCGTTGGCGGACTTCACCTCCGGAAGCGCCTGCCCGGCGGCGACGCCCAGCAGCGCCGACATCGCGGCCTCGGCGTCGTCCTCCGTGATCACCGGCGCCCCGCCGTTGTACACGGAGGCGGGCACCGTGATGCGAATGCGCACGGCGTCCTTGCCCAGCAGCGGCACCGCGAGTTCCACGTAGGCGTGGTCGGTTTCGGGTCCCTCGGTGGCGCGCAGGGTCGCACCCGTCGGCGGGTGCATCGCACCCTTGCCGTTCATGGTCCATTCGTGCAGGTCGCCGAGCCGGTGGATCGGGTTGACCGTGGTGCGGCCGGACCACTGCACATCCGCCGCGGCGAGCACGATGTCGATCGCTCCCGCGGCCACCTCGACGCGGCGGCGGCCGTCGACGGCCTGCGGGGTGACCCCGCCGCGCATCAGCGCGTAGGCGGTGTCCTGCTCGAACCTGTCCAGCAGCTCACCGACCGGCTCGTCCACGCGCGTGATCCCGGCGACGGACACGGTGCCCGGGATGACGCACACCTGATCGGCGGAGTACCGCGAATCATGGGCCTGCCACAGCGAATCCGAGCGCCACCAGCGGCGCACGTCGGCGTCGACGACGGGCACGAAGTTCACCGGCTTGCCCGGGGTCTTGCACAGCGAGACGAAGAACGGGACATCGGCGGGGTGCAGCACGGCGTCGGCGACGGCCGGGTACCGCTCCTTCAGCGCGCAGATCGCCCGCACCGGCTGTTCGAACGCGGTGTCGTCGGCGAACAGGGTCGGGATCTCGCCGCGGTCGGCCGGGTGCAGCCGGGATTCGGTGCGGCGCATCATTTCCGCGAACCGGTCGCGCCAGGTGATGTCCAGCCACACCGAGCGGGTGGCGTCGGCGATGGCGTCGCCGAGGTCGGACCCGCAGTCGAAATCCTTGCGGCGGTCCAGGCCGACCGCGAGCTCGACGTAGCGCTCCAGCCACTCCAGATAGGTCATGGTGGCGACATCGCCGAAATACGGCTTGGCCGTGCGGTCCAGCGCCTCGATGATCTCCGCGCGCCGCTCGGCCACGGCCTCCGCGTCGCCCGCCACCTCGTCGAGCAGGCGCCCGGTGCGCGAGGCCGAGTTGTCGATCTCGTGGATGTCGGCGCCCAATTGGCTACGCCCGGAGGCCATTCCGGCCGAGGCCGTGCCCGCGCCGACCCAGTCCGGGGTGCCGGGGGTGTCGACCAGCAGCTGCTTCACCTCGGGCGCCGTGGTGGCCTCCAGGGTGGCCATGGCGGCGGTGCCGACGAGCACGCCGTCCAGCGGCATCGCCGGATACCCGTGTGCCACAGCCCATTCGCCGGTCAGGTACTCGGTGGAACGCTCGGGGGTGCCGATCCCGCCGCCGACGCAGACCACCACGTTGGCCCGGTTGCGCAGCTCGGCGTAGGTCTCGAGCAGCAGGTCGTCGAGGTCCTCCCAGGAGTGGTGGCCACCGGCCCGGCCGCCCTCGATGTGCATGATCACCGGATAGTCGGGAACGGCGTCGGCGATGCGCAGCACCGCGCGGATCTGCGCGACGGTGCCAGGCTTGAACGCGACGTGGGTGATGCCGACCTCGCTCAGCTCCTCGATCAGCGCGACGGCCTCCTCGAGCTCCGGGATGCCCGCGGTGACGATCACGCCGTCGAACGGCGCACCGGCGGCGCGGGCGCGCTGCACCAGCCGCTTGCCGCCCAGCTGCAGCTTCCACAGGTACGGGTCGAGGAACAGCGAGTTGAACTGCACCGCGCGACCCGGGTGCAGCAGCGTCTTCAGCTCGGCGACACGGTCGGCGAAGATCTGCTCGGTCACCTGGCCGCCACCGGCCAGCTCCGCCCAGTGACCCGCATTCGCCGCCGCCGCAACGATTTTGGCGTCGACGGTGGTCGGGGTCATACCGGCCAGCAGCACCGGCGAGCGACCGGTGAGGCGGGTGAACGAGGTCTCGACCACGACGCGGCCGTTGGGCAGCCGCACGGGCTTGGGCGCGAATGCCGACCAGGCGGGGGCCACCTCGGGCGCCGCGCCCGGCGTGAACAGGCTGCGCTGGCCCGGACGGGTCGCGGCCGGGACGGCACCGACGCCGGTGCCCTTCAGCGAGCCCTGCGTGAGGCGGGTCAGCAGATCGCCCGGCCCCAGGTCCAGAATCCATTGCGCGCCCGCGGAAACCACATCGTCGACGGTCTGCACCCAGTCGACCGGGTCGACCAGGATGGCGCGGGTCAGCCGGGTGGCCAGTTCGGCGTCGATGCCGCACTGGTCGGCCCAAGCGGTTACCAGATCCACGGTGTCGGCCAGCGCCGGATGATGGAACGCCACCTCGACGTCGACATCCTCGAACACGGGGGCGAACACCGCGCCGCCGCGCTTCTTCGCCTCCCGGTCACGGGTCTGCTCGTCGTGGATCTCCGCGCAGCGGCGCCGCACCCGGTCGAGCTGAGACACGGTGCCGGACAAGACAACTCGACGACGACCGTTGCGAATGGACACCACCGCGGCCGTGGCGGGGTCCACGCCCTGCGCGGCCGCCGCGACCACCTCGCGCAGCTGCTCCGGATCCACGTGCGACACCGCGACCATCGGCGACTTCTCGCCCACCGGGATCAGCCCGCGCCGCCGCGCCACCAGGGTCGCCGCCGCGCCGATCAGCTGGGCCAGCGCCAGCAGCTCCGCATCGCGCGCGCCGCGGGCCTCGGCGGCCTCCGCTGCCAGCAGGCCCTGCGAATGCCCGACGATCGCGACCGGCGCCTGCTCGGCCGCGTCGAGGCCCTGCAGCCGCAGCGCCCGCAGCGCCGCCACCTGTGCCAGGAAGACCCCCGGCATGGAGATCGCGGCCGACCGCAGCACCGGCTCCGGCGGCGCGGCCGACACCTCGCCCTCGTCCAGATCGGCGAGGTCGTCCTCGAGCATCCACGCGACCGGGTCGAAGCCGACCGGCCGCACCACCAGCAGCTGCTCGGCCACCGGCTCCAGCGTCGCCGCGGCCTCGTTCACCAGCGCCGTCAGCTCCGGCTCCAGTGCGCTGTCGCGCCCGATCTCCTCCAGCTCGCGCAGCCAGCGCGCGCCCTGTCCGCCGAAGGCCAGCGCATAGGCCTCCCCGGCGCGCAGCCGGTCCAGCAGCGAGGCCTTCCTCGCCGTATCCGAAGTTCCCCCGACAATCTTGGCGTTCGATCCGGTCTCGGTGCTCTCGTTGATCGTCAAGACGTTCGACTTCCTTCTCGTGGCGGCTCGTCCCTCGGGTGGTCCCTCGTGGGGCCGCTCCTCCGTGCGCAGGCGTCCCTCGCCCCTGAGGACCTGATGAAATCCGAGGATCGCACAAAATCATGAGGGAATCCTCACGTTTCCCGTCACCCCCTACCGCTACCGCCCGGTATTTCAGTACGGACGTACCAGAATAATCCGAAACATGACTCTCCCTCATGTTTGAAGCCGCTGGTCCGACCGGTTGCACCCCCGAAGGAAAGTTGAGGGTCCCTCATATTGGCCGTGACCCAATCGTTATAATTGCAGGTGGGGTTACTCGTGGGTACGAAACACCCACACGGAACTTCGCGATGCCGGTCAAGCCCGGTAGAGTTTGGACGGTCGTACCATCACGCGCGAGTGGCGGAATTGGCAGACGCGCTGGATTTAGGTTCCAGTGTCCTCGGACGTGGGGGTTCAAGTCCCCCCTCGCGCACCGCTCGAACACAGGCCCATGCAAGACATGTCCCGAACTGGGAAATTCCGACAGATGCGCCTGAAACGACTGCGACATTGCTGGACCGGCGACCGATGACTGTCATCACCGACACCATGGTCGTCCGGGCGGTCCGCGCAACCCTCGAAGCACGCCACAGATCACGCCGCTGTCCCTTCGATCCATTCCTTACAGGCATCGAACGAGAACGGAAAGATCTTGGACGAACGTGAAAAATGCCTGTTCGCTGGAGGCATGATTCACCACACGATGATCGTAGCGTTCGATGATCCGATTCCCGCGAGCGTTCTGGACCAGTACCTGGAGGAGTTCGAGCAGCTCGTCATGGGATCCGGTGCGGTCGAGTCGGTCGCGGCTGGCCATCACATCCGCGTGCCTGGCGACGACCACGCTCCGGTGGCCGTCGCCAGCGCGATCCTGCAACTGCGCCTGGCCGACCTCGAGGCCCTGAATGCGATCTTCGCCCTGCCGGGGTCGGTCGACCTGATCAAGCGCTGGCAGAGCCGCCACCCGTACAAGGCGATCTGGGTCAACCACGAGCCGCTGGCATGAGCAGCTACGCCGGCAAGGTCGGTCTGGTCACCGGCGCCGGCCGTGGAATCGGGCGTGCCAGCGCATTCGAGTTCGCCCGGCGCGGCGCCGCGGTCGCTGTGCTCGACCTGAACGAGGACAGCGCCCGCGAGACCGTGGAGCTGATCGTGGCCGAGGGCGGCCGGGCCGAGGCCGTGGCCGTCGACATCGGTGACGAGCAGTCCGTACAGCGAGCCATAGCTCAGGTGGTGGCAACGTTCGGCGGGTTCGACTTCGCGGTGAACAACGCAGGAGTTCCCTCTACCAACCGGATCATGACGGAGATGTCGGTCGAGGAGTGGGAGCGCGTGCTACGAGTGAACCTGATCGGCACCTGGCTGTGCCTGAAATACGAACTGCCCGTGATGAAGCAACGCGGCGGCGGGGCGATCGTCAACGTGGCCTCCAACGGAGGCCTCTACGCGATTCCCGGCGCTCCGGCGTATGTGGCGAGCAAGCACGGCGTCGTCGGCCTGTCCAAGGTGGCCGCTGTGGACCACGGGCCGGACAACATTCGAGTCAACGCGCTGTGCCCGGCGCTGACGAAGACCGCCATGTTCGACGGTGTCGTCGTGTCGGCCGGCGCGCAGATGGCCGAGCAGCAGGCGGCCATGACCCCGCTGCGCAGGTTGGCGGAAGCCGAGGAGGTTGCGGCCGCGGCTGTTTGGCTGTGTTCTCCGGAGGCCTCCTATATCACCGGAACCACTCTGTCGGTCGACGGCGGCCGCGGGGCTTGAACGAGGCAGCAGATCGCGGTGCCGCAAGCATCTACGGATTGGAGTCAGAGATGACCAGCCACCGCATCATCGCCGTGGAAGAACACTTCGTCACCTCCACGTTCCTCCAGCGCGCCCACACTCTGGACATCTGTCCCAGCGACCGCACCGAAGTGGACCTCACCCGCTCGGTCGAGAGCCACGACCCCACTCGTTCCCAGTTACTCGACCTCACCGCCCGATTGGCTGTCATGGACGCAGCTGGACAGGACATGGCCCTGCTCAGCCTGAACCCGCCGGGGGTACAGCCCTACAAACCGGCAGATGCAGTCGATCTGGCCCGCGACTTCAACGACGAGCTCGCCCAGATCGTCCGTGACCATCCGAGCCGCTTCGCCGGACTCGCCACTGTCGCGCCCCAGGCCCCCGACGCGGCAGCGGACGAGATCGAGCGCGCGGTAGACACTCTCGGCCTGCACGGCATCATGATCAACTCTCACACCAACGGCCACTACCTCGACGAACCGCAGTTCGCCCCGCTGCTGCAAGCCGCCCAAGCACACCACGCACCGATCTACCTGCACCCCCGGATCCCGAGCATGCTCGGCCAATACGCCCCCTACGGCCTGTCAGGCGCCATCTGGGGCTACGGCGCCGAGGCCGGCTTGCACGCCATGCGCCTCATCATGAGCGGCACGCTGGACCGCTACCCGAACCTGCAGATCGTAATCGGACACCTCGGCGAAGGCATCCCCTACTACCTGCGGCGCATCGACAACCGCTATGCCTTCGCCCGGCGCATCGCCGGCGCGGCCACTCCGACATCGCAGCTGGAGCTCACGCCCAGTGCGTACTTTCGGCGCAATTTCACAATCACCACCAGCGGGATAGACGATCCGAATGCCCTGGAATACGCCCTGCGCACGGTCGGCGACGACAACATCATGTTCGCCATCGACACCCCATATGAGGAGACGACGGAAGCCCTCCGCTTCCTCACATCGGCCCCGCTCAGCGAGGAGCAGCGCGCGAACATCAGCCACCGCACTGCCGAGCGCGTTTTCGGTCTCCAGGGATCGAAACGAGGCGGGTCGGCGGCTGAAGTTTCCTGAGCTGTGCCAGCGGTACGACACCAGCGTCGGGGTTGCACGCGAGGCGCTTACCCGGCTGGCGTCAGAGCGCTTGGTGGCTTTCCGGTCGAAGGATGCCGCGGCGCGCTTCTGGAAGTTGCCATTCGTACACCGCGCGGGGTCATGTCACCGCGATACGCCCAATCTCCATCGACTGTACAAGATTAACCTTTAGGCATGGATGAGCTAGAGGTCCGGGAACTGAGGTACTTCATCGCGGTCGCTGAGGAACTACACTTCGGTCGGGCCGCGGCGCGTCTGTCGATCGCGCAACCGGCCCTGTCGAAAGCGATCCGCCGCGTCGAGTCGCGGCTGGGGGTTCAACTGTTTGTTCGCACCAGCCGCCAGGTCGTGCTGACCCCGGCCGGACAGGCCCTTCTGCACCACGGCACCCATGCGCTCAACGCGGTCGAGACCGCAGTGGAGAGTACACGGAGGGCGGCCGAGGTCAATGCGCATCTGAGGCTCGTGATCAAACCTGGTGGCGATGCGAATCTTCTATCGGGAATCCTTGCCGAGTATGCCCGTCAACCTGATGCGCGTCAGGTGGATGTCCTCTTCGGAGGCGCCACCGACCGGGCTGACTACCTGCGGGCGGGAAGGGCTGATGTCGCACTGTTGTATGCGCCGTTCGACAATCTCGCCGATTTGAATCATCAGACCTTGTTTGCCGAGGAGCGTGTCGCAATTCTTCCTCGCGGACATCGGTTGGCCTCACGCTCCGAGTTGCGCCTTGCTGATCTCGAACATGAGACCTTGCCGCGTTGGAAAGGTGTGCGCAGCGACGTGGACGGGCAGCAGCTCGGTTTCGGCGAGGGCCCGGAAGTTTCCGATGTCCCGGAGATGGTGCAGATGATTACCCTCGGACGGACAATTGCGATGCTTCCGCGCTCGTTCATAAATCCTGTTCCTCCAGGATTGACCTGCGTTCCAGTGAGCGACGCACCAGCGAGCCGCATCGTGATTGCTTGGTCGCAGTTCGACCATCGTGCTCTGATCACGGCTTTTGTTCAAGCGGCTGCAACCGTTAGCAGTACCCTCCGGACCTCTGGCCGCGAGGGTATCCATTACAAAAACCCTGAGCGCGCTTGCACTGGATCCGAACCCGCTCGAACTTGAGTCGGCGCTGCATCGGCCCCTCGACACTGTCCTATTAGCAAACATGACATCAGGACCCCTTTGGCAGCAGCAGGGGCAGGATTTGGTGAACCCCGACCTCGACCTTGCGATCGAACGCGTAATTCGCGCGCCCCGCGCAGTCATCTGGAAGGCATGGACGACGCCGGAGCTCTTCGCGCAGTGGTGGATTCCGGAGCCGTATACGTGTCGGGTCGACAAGTTCGCGGTTCATGCCGGAGGCGGATTCGCCACCTCGATGAGCGAAGACGGATCCACTTTCACTCCACACATGGATGCGGCGTTCCTCGTCGTCGACGAAGACGAGCGCTTGGTGTTCACGAATGCCGTCGACTCCACTTTGCGTCCCGCGAATCCGATGCCCGTCGCTGTCACCGGTGAGGTAACTCTCGCCGACCACGCCGACGGCACCCTTTACCGGATCGTGGCGCGCCACGGTGATCCCCGTGCTCGTGCCCGTCACGAGGAACTCGGGTTGCTCGAGGGTTGGAGCCTCGTCACCGAGCAACTGGCATCGCTGACCGAGGCGGATGACAATTCGCTCGCCGTCTGGCCCGACGGCCGGTAGGACCCAGCCGCGCCTTTGGGTTCGTCGCGGGTGCTGCGGTTGGCTGTGGTCTCTATCGCCAGGCGGGCCCCGAGAGTCATCCGGTGGCGCGTGTTGGTCGATTGGCACCGATATCACGGGCCACCACGCGCAAGCGGCCACCGTAGGCGGTAACTGCGTTGCGATTTGGCTCATGGCCCGGAATCGTACGACCGGGCACCGCTCACCGAATACTCATCAAGAAACGAAACAGCCTGTGCAGCAACGGAATTCCACCCGCCGCACAGCGTTCACCGCGCCTGTCCGCAACGAGCCGCTGCTGGTGGTGTGCGTCGCATCCCGGCCGCCGTCGAGCACCGCGCGAGCCGACGCCCCAATCGACATCACGGAATAGATTGCGCGCCAACAATAATCATCCGAGGGGGTCAGGCGGTGAGAACAACTTTGCCCTGGACGTGGCCGCGCTCGATCAGCCGGTGCGCGTCGGCGATTTGCTCGAACGGGAAGGTTGCCTGCACGTGGACGCGGAGCTTGCCCTGTTCGACGAGGTCGACGAGGCCTTGCAGGGCGACCGGGTCGGGGTCGACCGCGATGCCGCTGAAATGGCTACCGGCCGCCTCGAACTGCGCGATGAGCTCCACATCCTCGTCGGCGACCGCGGTCACGAGGTGACCCCCGGGGCGGAGCACGTCGAGCGAGCGCGCGGCGGTGTCGCCGCCGAGCGTGTCGAGCACGACGTCGATGTCGCTGGCGACGTCGGTGAAGTCGGCCGCGGTGTAATCGATGACCTCGTCGGCGCCGAGTTCCTGAACGAACTCCCGTTTACTGGCGCTGGCGGTTGTGATCACGTGCGCGCCAAGTGATTTCGCGATCTGGATCGCGACGTGGCCGACACCGCCACCACCGGCGTGGATGAGGACGCGGGTGCCCTCGGTCACGTCGGCGAGGTCGACCAGGCCCTGCCACGCGGTCAACCCGACGATCGGCAGCGCCGCCGCCTCGACGTGCGAGAGCGAGGCCGGTTTGCGCACCAGGTGCAGGGCCGGTGCTGCCACGAGTTCGGCGTACGCGTTGGCGGCTCGCGGGAACAGCGGCATCCCGAACACCTCGTCGCCGGGGCGCAACCGCCACGTCCGCGCCGTCTCGACCACACCGCTGATATCCCAGCCGAGGATGAACGGCGGCCTGCCGAGGAGGGGGAATTCACCGGCGCGCAGTCGCGGTTCGAGTGGATTCAACCCGATGGCCTCGACCCGGACGAGGACCTCGGTCGGCAGGGGCCGAGGCGCGGGCGCTTCCGCGATGGTGAGCACCTCCGGGCCCCCGAGTGTGTGCTGGGTGATTACTCGCATGCCACCACGATGAACGCCCGAAGACAGGCGTACCACCGGTGTCGCGCCAGAAAACCCTGATAACCCGCCAGCATTCCGGCCGCCGCTTAGAGTGGATGCTGATGACCGAACTTGCGCCCGAGCCGGTGTTCTGGACCGACGATTCGCCGGTCTGCGAGCCCTTGGCCCACGGCGCGGAGGTCGCTCCGCACTTCCACGACTTCGGGCAGCTCCGGTATGCCGCGTCCGGAGCACTGGTCACCGCGACCGAAGTCGGTACGTGGGTGGCGCCGACGAACCGCATGACCTGGGTGCCGCCCTTCTACGTACACAGCAGTCGCTCGCACGGGCAGACCGATATCCGAGTGCTCGGGGTCCCGGCGGCACTGGCCGAGCAGCTACCGAGGGAGCCGTCGGTGTTCGTGGCCAGTGCGCTCGTACGCGAGGCATACCTGGCAATGACCCGCGAGCCCACCGACAGCCCCCGCGTCCGGCTGCTGCTTGAGGTCGTCGTGACGGAACTCGCTCGCGCCCCGAAAGAACCACTGCGCCTTCCGGAACCACGCGACACTCGTCTGAAGGCCGTGACCGACCTACTACACGCCGATCCTGCCAGCCCGGCGACGCTGGCTGAGCTGGGACGTAGAACCGGTTCGAGCGAACGTACCCTCAGCCGACTGTTCAGCAGCGAACTGTCGATGAGCTTCCATCGATGGCGCACCTTGCTGCGTATTCAGCGGGCACTGATCGAACTCTCCACAGGCACCTCGGTCACCGACACCGCGATACGACTGGGCTGGGCGAACCCGAGCAGCTTCATCGACGCCTTCACCGACCTCGTAGGCCAGACACCGGGCCGCTACCGCGCTACGGCGCGGGCGACCGACGACTAACCCGCAATGTGGCGGGTCGTCGGTAATTCCAGGCGGAACATCGGTGGTACGCCCGCGCTGTAGGCGCCCATCGTTGAGGTATGTCTCATCTCGTCGACGTACCGAGCGCTTCCCCTTCGGCAACAACAGCCTCCTCCGGGGTGACGCTGGGCGATCTGATCGTGCAGGCCCTCACTCGGCACAGCTCGTCCGAGGCATTCGTCGCCGGTAATCGGCGACTGACCTACGCGCAAGTCGGAGATCTCGTGTCGCAGTACTGTGGCGCGCTCGCCCGCCGGGGAGTCGGGCTCGGAGTGGGTGTCACGATGCTCGGTCCGAACACCCCCGAGTCATGGATCATCCAGGCCGCGACGTACCTGACAGGCGGTCGCTTCACCGGCCTGCAGGCCCTGGCCTCGGTCGAGGACCACATCGTCGTCTGCGAGGATGCGCAGGCCACGGTGCTGGTCGTTACCGCCGCTCTCGAGGAGCACGGGCGCCAAGTCCTCGCCGAGGTCGGCTCGCTGAAACACTTGCTGGTTGTCCCGGCCGCCGGTGGCCTGCCCGAGGGCGAGTCGCACGCGGCCCGGCCACTCGACCCCGGCCCGGCCACCGAGACGGACGTCGCATGGCTGCAATACACCGGGGGAACGACCGGCAGACCCAAGGGCGTGATGCAGCCACATCGGTCGATGGTGCAGATGGTGTATGCGCAGATGGCCGACTTCGAACAACCGCACCTGCCGCGATATCTGGCCTCGGCCCCGCTCACCCATGCCGCCGGGCTCGGCGTCATCCCGACGCTCCTGCGCGGCGGCACCGTCGTGATCGAGCAGGGCTTCGACCCCGGCCGCTTCCTCGACATCATCGAAACCGAGCGCATCAACTGTCTCAGCGGTCTGCCGACGATGATCTACACGCTGCTGGACCACGAGCGCCCGGAGACCCGGGACCTGTCCAGCCTCGAGGTGATCTGGTACGCCACCGGGCCGATGTCTCCGGTGCGCCTGGCAGAAGCGCGGGAGCGGATCGGCCCGGTCTTCGCCCAGATCTACGGACAGACGGAGTCGACCGGCATCGGCACCGTCCTGCCCAGGGCCGCGCACGAGACCGCGAGCCTCGAGCGGCTCGCCTCCTGTGGCCGTCCCGTGGTCGGCAACCGCATCCGGCTGGTCGACGACGACGGGCACGATGTCCTCGAGGGCGAGGTGGGCGAGATCGTCATGCGCAACCGCGGCGTCATGCTGGGCTACCGAAACCTTCCCGAGGAGACCGCGGCAGCGCTCGAAGGCGGCTGGCTGCACACCGGAGACCTGGCCCGTCAGGACCACGAGGGACTGCTGTACATCGTCGACCGCAAGAAGGACATGATCATCTCCGGGGGATTCAACATCTACGCGAGCGAAGTCGAGGCCGCCCTCACCGGACACCCTTCGATCGGCTCGGCCGCGGTGATCGGCGTGCCCGACGACAGATGGGGCGAGTCCGTCACCGCGTTCGTGGTCGCGCGCCCCGGGCAGGTGGTCGACGTCCGCGCACTCCAGGGTTTCGTGAAGCGGGTCAAGGGCTCGATATACGCGCCGAAGAAGGTCGTGGTCGTCGACTCACTTCCGCAAACGCCGGTCGGGAAAGTCGACAAGAAGGCGTTACGCGCGCCGTACTGGGGCGATTCGACGCGCAACGTCCATTGATCAATTCCGGCAACCATTCACGAAAGGTATTCAGCGTTGAACGCATCGCCACCCCGACTGATCGACTTCCACTCTCACTGGGGCACCGAAAAGGGCTGGAAGGGAAGCCCTTACGAGACCGCCGAGGACCGCGAGGCCCTGCAGGGCTATTTCAAGTGGGGCATGAACTTCGTCAGCGATGAACAGCAGGCCGACCAATTTCGCCGGGCCAACGCCAGAGTGATGCTCGACTTCGCCTTCACCTACACGATGGATGCCGGTGCGGTACGCGCCCAGCACGACTACGCGTTCGACTTCGCCCGCACACATCCCGACGTCGTGCTCGGCAACTGGATCGGCATCGATCCGACGCAGCCGAGTCATGTCAGGGAATTCGAGCGCTGCCTGAGCGAGGGGCCGGGGCTGGTCGGGCTGACCGTTCATTCGTTCACCCCCGCAGGCACACCGGACCAGCCGGGGTGGGCGAAGTGTCTGAACCTGTGCATCGAGGCCAACCGTCCGGTGCTGGTCCATGTCGGCATGTCGGCCGCCGGCGCCGGAACCCGTGGCGGAATGGGCATCACACTCGAGGGCTGCCACCCCCGCTACGTCGACCGCATCGCAGCCAGATATCCCGATCTGAACGTGATCGCGGCCCGGGTGGCGTGGCCCTGGCAATCGGAGATGATTGCCATCGCACTGCACAAGGCGAACGTCTGGATGGAGTTGCACGGTTGGTCTCCGCGCTACTTCTCCGACGAACTGCGGCGCGAGATCGGCAAGCGCTTGCGTAAGCGGGTGTTCTTCGGGGCCGACTACCCGATGCTCAGCCACGAGCGACTGGTGCGGGAGTGGCGTGAGCAGGGTTTCTCCCCGGACGTCCTGGACGACGTGTTCTCGGGCAATGCCGAGTCATTTCTTGCATCGATAGGAGTCGGGTGATGGACCTGGGACTGACCGGGAAGGTGGCCATCGTCGGCGGTGGCAGCGATGGCCTGGGTTTCGCGATAGCGGATCGCCTGTTGCAGGAAGGCGCTTTCGTCACGATCTTCGCGCGTCGCGCGGAGAAAGTCGCGGCCGCCGCAACGCAACTCGCCGACAAGTACGGCCGAGAGCAGATCCTCGGGCTTGCCGCCGATTGTTCGGTCGACGCCGACATCGAGCGCGTCACGGCCGCGACGCTCGAACGGTTCGGCCCAGCCGTCCACGTCCTGGTCACCAACGACGGTGGACCGCCGATCCGAAGCATCTCCGAACTCACCGACGACGTATGGCTCACCGCCTTCCAACGCCACTTCTTCTACGTCGTCCGGTCCGTACGAACGACGCTGCCGCACATGACAACCGAAGGCGGCAGCATCCTCAACGTGGTCTCCGGAGTCGCGCGACGCCCGGCCATCGGTATGGCAGCCCCGACCACCGTCTGGTCGGCCGTGATCGGCTACGCCCAAACCCTCGCCCTGGAGGCCGGACCGCACAACATCAACGTCAACACCTTGCTGACCGGATACTTCGACACGCCCCTCATCGCCAAGACCATCGACAGACAACCGGAACTGTCCAAAACCCGTCTCGGACAAGGCCTGCCGATGGGCCGCATCGGGCAACCCCGCGAATTCGCCGACCTGGTCGGCGCGCTCGTATCGCCGAACCTCAGATTCGTGACCGGTGCGGTGGTCCCGGTCGACGGCGGAGCGAGTATCGGAATGGGCACAAGCTTCGATTCGGCGAATCGAAACACGACCCTCCGACACGACTGAATCAACGCCGAACTGCGACATAAGATCTCGGACCGTTATTTGCTCGACCCGAAGCTGTCACACAATCCATCGCCAGAAATCATCTATCGCCGCAATCGTCATAAACACACTCGGACGCAGCCTATTACGGCAGAAACACGTCACCGGTCCACAGCGCCATATCCAACGGTGCGAGAAGAGGACCCAAAATAGGTCACCTCTCCCCTCGAGACGGCGGCTGCCCGGACTCGTCGGTCATCGTGATCCTGTCGTGCTGGTGGAGTTGACGTCGACGTATACGTCGACCTTGTAGGCACCGTCGGCGTCCGAAACGGCCTTGGCCGCGATCGGTGTCGCGGTGGAGTTCCACTGTAGTGGTACGAGGATCTCCTGCAGTTTCGGTGCGGTGGCGTCGAATTTCGCGGCGAGGGCCGGGCTGGCGTTGGTCTTCAATCGGCCCACCCACCCGGAGGTGTCGTCGAATTTGACGGTGGCCGAGCCGACGGCGTAGTCGGTGGCGACCTGTTCGGCGCGGCGGTCGGCGGCCGCCGCGGCATCGCGGTCGGAGATCTCGGAGCGGGCCGCGATCAGGAACCCGGTGACGGCGACGACCGCGACGGCCAGCACCGCGATGACGGCGCTCAACGCGGCGGTGGTGAGATTGATCGAGATCGGCCGCCCGGCCGGTGCGGCCTTCGGACCGGGGACATGGGTCATTTCGATGCCGCGGGCCGGTTGTTCATCGACGGCCGCGCCGACGACATGATCGTCTCCGGCGGGGAGAACGTCTTCCCCGGCGAGGTCGAAGACCGTCTCGCCACCCACCCCGACATCACCGAC
>NZ_JARWQD010000247.1 GCF_029869545.1 Nocardia wallacei
CGGGAATTGAGTATCCACAATGCGCCGGAGCGATGCTGGACGCGGACCGCGCGCTCGCCCACTATCCGATCCAGCGTGTCCCGGCTCAGGCTCGTCTCGCCGTCGTGATAGCCGACGGCCCGAATCCACGCTCCCGCGGGCAATTCCCGATCGGCCCGCCGCAATCGCCCGGCCAGCTGCGCCACACCGCGAACCGCCGGAGCATCGAGCCTTATCGATTCCGCCCGAGCCGCCGTCGCCCGCAGATGCGTATGGTGATCGTGCAGCCCGGGCACCAACCACCCGCCCCGCGCATCGATCTCGTCCTCACCCACCACCGCGCGCAGCCCGCGCCCACACTCCGCAATCCGCTCTCCCACCCACCGCACATCGGTGTACGCCTGCCCGAACACGGTCGCATTCCTGATCAGCATTGCAAGCCACCCCACTGCCCCGGCCCCTCGACGCGCGCGTTCAAAGCCTTCCCGCCCTCCCGGCGCGTTCGCCAGTGGTCCCCACTGTTCCGGTGTGCACGTTCACGATCTTCCCACTACTCCGCCGTATTCGGCAGGCGGTCCTCCGCCGATTCCGGTGAACCATGCTCCATCACTCCAGCGCGTCCGCCAGCCCCATGCCATTCCCGCCCGTCTCTTTCATTCCGGTGCATTCACTCAAAGTCCTCTCCGCACTGCGTCCGTCCGCCTAAGTCTCAGGCTCATCGGGACTCACCCCGGACGAGGGCCGGAGCACGGGGGATTGGTTGGGGCAGAACGTGTTGTGTGTGCTCGAGGTGGTCGCAGGTGACGGCCCAGTCGTCCGGTCCATATCGGGTGAGGCGGTGGGGGCCGTGGGAGAGAGCGGGGGCGGTGGCGAAGGCGGCGGTGGTGTCGCGCATGGAGAGGTCCAGGAGGAGGCCACCGCCCGCGTCGACGGCGGTTGCGGTGGCCAGGGCCGCGCACACTCCGGTGAGCGGGTCGGCTAGGGCGTCGGCGCAGAACACCGGTTGGCCGTCGTGCCGTCCGACCAGTCCGCCCGCGACCGCGGCATCGTCGCCGAAGGCGACGCGCATCGGGTGGTCGCGGCCGTAGCCGGTGAGGCTCAACCAAATTCGGCCGGGGCGGTGTGGGCGGGAGTCTGATCCCAGGCCGAGTTGATCCAGTGCCCGCGGCCGGGACGCCTCGATCACGATGTCGGCGGAGTCGATCAGCATGGCCAGTTCTCGGCGGCCCGCATCGGTGCGGAAATCTATGGTCACGAATTCGTGACCGTCGTGCAGCCATTCGAAGAATTCGGGTGCGGAACGGGCCGCGTCCGGCCGATGTACGCTCTCCACCTTGATGATTCGCGCGCCCGCCCGCCCCAGCAACCGCGCGCACAGCGGTCCCGCCCACAACGACGACAGGTCCACCACGACGCAGTCGCCGAGACCGCGCCCCGCCACCGCGTCACCGATTCGCTTGCCGCGCCACGGCATTCGCCGCCGCAGGATGGTGGGCAACGCGGCGGCCGGTACCCCGAGCAACTGCGCCCGCTCGGCCAACCGCACCGCGGGCCATCGTGCGGCCGCCGTTTCGAGGACCGCCCACGGATCGCCGCCCTCCCGCTCCCCGACGATCGCGGGCACCGCATCGAGATCCTCGGCCCGGCTCAACGTCACCGCACACCAGCCGTCCGCGGTCCGAAGCAGCCGACTGCTCCCACCCACCGACCGCTGCCCACCCCGCCGCCGCTGGTCACCGGGCCTCCGGCGAGACAACACCATCGCAGGATCGATCTCGACCCGCTCACCGATGCGCGCGGTCACCTCGCCGAACACACGCCCAACCTCACCCAGCAGCCCGAAGGCGGGCGCGGGGGTGAGCACCGGCGGGCCGTCCGCAAGACCGGTGAGGTCCATGGCGCCGGACGCGGCCCACCCCAGGGCCGCACAGCGCTCTGTCTCCGATTCCGCTGGGCCGCAATCGCTTCCGAGCGTCGCAAGCCACCGACGAACCACACTCGCGGCGCTACCGACCGGCCCGCTCATGCGACGAACCCTGGCCGCCGACGACCGTAAGGCCACCCCTCCCCGGCATCCAAGGCTGGTATCTGTGGATTCCGGCCAAGAGCGCGCCGGAGTGACGGGGGTGCCGTGGCGGTACCGGCCGGAGGGGTGTTGGGGACGTGTTGGGTTTCGGTCGGGGCGTGTGAGTTTGCGGCCGAGGTGTGCGGGGTTCGGGTGACTTGGTCGACCAGGCCCCACTCGAGGGCGCGGTGGGCGGGGAGGGGGTGGCCGGTGAGCATGAGCCAGGTGGCGCGCCAGCGGCCGATGCGGCGGGGGAGGGAGACGGTGCCTCCGGCGCCCGGGACCAGGCCCATGTGCACCTCCGGGAGTCTGAAGAAGGCGTCGGGGGAGGCGATTACGGTTCCGGCGAAGGCGGCTGTCTCGGCACCGGCGCCGATACACGGGCCGTGGACGTGGGCGGTGAGGCGGTCGGCGACCCGGTCCATCACCGCCCACGGCGCCCGGTCCAGCCGGACCAGGTAGGCGGCGACCGGATCGGTGGCGGTGCCGAATTCGTCGAGGTCGCCGCCGCTGCAGAACGCCGGTCCGGTGCCGCTCAACTCGATGGACTCGATGCTCGGGTCCGCCTCCGCCACCTGGAATGCCGCGAGCAGGTCCTCGCGCATCCTGGCCCCCAGCGCATTGCGCCGCTCCGGCTGGTCCAGCGTGATCGACAACCGGCTGCCGGTCCGCCGCAGCAGCACGGGGTCGCGGCCGGGGACGGGAATCGGCCGCGCCGGGCCGCGTTCGGCGAGCCACGCGGCGAATTCGGTGCCGCCCAGCAACATCGAATAGGTCGCGGCCTCGGCGGCCAGCGCGGATGTGGTCGGTAGTCGTGAGGTCTGGCGGAGCAGCTGACCGCAGGCGACGGCGGCGCGAGGCGCGTACAGCACCGCGTCGCGCAGGGCGGCGACCGCCGCGGCGAGATCCGGCACCCGGACGAACTGCGGGCAGTCCGGCACCGCATGCTCGGTGAGCGTCACCGTGGCGGTGCCGAGCACCGGGCGCAACTGCGGATCGGGTGGTTCGCGCAGCGCCACGACCACCAGCGGGACGGCACGCTCCACGACCGCGGCCAGCCGCATCGCGTCGCCCGCGGCCAGTTCCCCCGGCCGCGGCTCGAGGATGATCAGCGGCTCACCGGGACGTCCGTCGGGACCGAGATCCAATCCGGTCAGGTCGATCATGCGGGATACCTTCTGCTCCGGACGGAGGCGCTCACACGGGATCCGAGTTGCGGGTGCCCGGATCCCGTGCGCGCCCTGCCGCGGTGTCCACCGCTGTGGTCGGACGAGGTGCACTGGGGCTGACCGACAGCGGTTGACCAGGACTACCGCGGCGGCCCTTCGATCGCCGAGCCCGGGGACGAGCGCCGAACCGCCGTCCCGCAGGGCCCGCGACGTCTGCCTACCACCATGAGACGCTCCTTACTCCAACAGGAGAATAGCATTCTCCACAAGAATGCGCACGAAATCTCACCAAAACCACTCTCATGTACCACCCCCACCCGCCACCCACCCCTTCTCGCACCCCCTGTTCGATCCCGCACCCCTTGCAGGGTCTTGTAGCCCGTGCGGGAACCAGGAGGGGGTGCGGCGAGTTGGGTGGGGGCGCCGGGTGTTGCGATCCGCGCGGCGTTCGCAATCGCCCTCTCGTTGTGAGAGAATGGCATTCTCAGAGATCCCTCGCGGAGTTGCGGAGGAAGGAGGTCGCGATGCTCTTCGAGTTCGACGCCGACCAGCGAATGTTGCGGGATACGGTGCGCGAGGTGACCGCGCGCGCGTGCCCGCCGTCGCTGATCAGGGATGTCGCAGACAAGGACGTCGAGCCCCGCGCGCTGTGGCAGACCTATATCGACGTCGGCTGGACGGAGCTGTCCGATCCGGCGTTGTCGGTCGAGCTGGCGATCGTGCTCGAGGGGTTGGGACGGGCCACCGATCCGACGCCGTTCCTGGCGACGATGTCGCAGTTCGCCCCGCTGGCCGGGGAAGACGGCCGGATCGAAACACCCGGTGCCGCGGTGTATTCCGGCGTCACGGCCACCGCGGACGGCGACGGGTGGCGGCTCGACGGCACCGCCCGCCACGTCGTCGACGGCGACCGGGCCGAGCGGCTGGCCGTTGTCACGGACGCCGGAGTATTCCTCGTACCGGCGGCGGCGGTCACGGCAACGCGCAGCCCGGTGTTCGATCCGGTGCTGCACCTCGCCGAGATTTCCTTCCCGGGCGTGCGGGTCGGCAGCGGCGATCGGCTCGAGGCCGATCCGGAACGCGCCCGCCAGCACGCGCTCACCGGTATCGCACTGACCACCGTCGGGGCCTGCCAGCGCATCCTCGACCTGGTCCTGGAGCATGCGCGCACCCGCCGCCAGTTCGACGCGCCCATCGGGTCGTTCCAGGCGGTGAAGCACAAGGCGGCCGATATGCACATCGCGATCGAAAGGGCCCGCGCCCTCGGCTATTTCGCCGCGCTGTGCCTGGCGGCCGACGATCCCCGCCGCCACCTGGCCGCGTCCATGGCCAAGGCGTCGGCGGGCGAGTGCCAGTCCGTGGTGTTCCGCCACGGCCTGCAGC
>NZ_JARWQD010000248.1 GCF_029869545.1 Nocardia wallacei
CGCCGCCCTGCGCGGCGGCGGCGATCCGCGCGCGATCGGACCGACCCTGACGGCCGGGCACGATTCGCTGCGCGACGACTTCGAGATCTCCACGCCGCAGCTGGACGCCGCGGTCGAGGCGGCGCTGGACGCGGGCGCGCACGGCGCGCGCATGGTGGGCGGCGGCTTCGGCGGCAGCATCATCGCCCTGACCGACGCCGCCCGCAGCGACCGGACGGCGGCGGCGATAGCGAAGCGCTTCCATACCGCCGGTTTCGCCGAGCCGCGGACGTTCGTCGCGGTGCCGTCGGCGGGGGCACACCGGGTGTCCTGAAAACCGAATTCACGGTATTCCCCGTGGCCTTCCGTATCGCGTCTGTGTCGCGACAGAGGAATGGCTCTGCGAATCCGGCGAATTCTCGGGAAACTCGTGCACGAGCAGATGCAACCGCATCTGTGTGTGCATCAGGCGGCCACGGGCCCGCCGCTCGTCCGGTCAGCAAACATTGACCACACCGGCACAACCCTTGCGACCTCGTTGTATTCGTACCCTAGACCGTCCGCAGCATACAGTCAGCAACCACACTGGGCCTGTGTGACTCCGGCAAACACCCCAGAATGTGCCCCGACCTGCCGGGTCATGAACCTGCGAATCCGGCGAATACCCTACAGCTATCCGAATTCAGAACGTACGGTAAGGACGCGATTAGCTCGACTGCCAATGGTTACTCAGTTCTATGCGCCAGTCGGGCCAGGGGGATCGAGGCCGCTGCCACCTGGGTGACCGGCCTCCGTCGCAAGGCAATGTTGCCGCGCACATCGCACCAGCGCACATCGAAAACCCTGTCTTGGAGGTAGTGATGACCGAGTCGGACGCCGCCCGTATCGCCGGGCTGCCCGCGACCAGTTGGCGCAAGTCCAGTTTCAGCGGTCCGGACGGTAACTGCGTGGAATGCGCACCCCTGCCCGACACCACGGTGGCGGTCCGCAACAGCAATCGACCGGAGGCGGGCACCCTGGTGTTCACCCGCGCCGAACTCGCCGCGTGGATCCGCGGATGCCGCGCGGGTGAATTCGACGACCTGATGTAGACGCCGATCGGTCATGCGCCGACCCGATTAGGGTTGGCGCATGACCAGGCGCAGGATTCTCATCACCGGAGCGAGTTCGGGTCTCGGCGCGGGCATGGCCCGCGAATTCGCACAGCAGGGACGCGATCTGGCCCTGTGCGCACGCCGGGTGGGCAACCTCGAGCAGCTGCGCGACGAACTGCTGCGGGCACATCCCGGCATCACCGTCGCGGTCCGCGCGCTCGATGTCGACGATCACGCCGCCGTGCCGACCGTCTTCGCCGAACTGCGCGACGAACTCGGCGGGCTCGACCGGATCATCGTCAATGCCGGGCTGGGCAAGGGGGCGGTACTCGGCACCGGTCGCGCCGACGCCAATATCGCGACTGCCACAACGAATTTCGTCAGCGCACTCGCGCAGGCCGAGGCGGCCCTGCAGATCTTCCGGGAACAGCGCGCCGGGCATCTCGTGCTGATCTCCTCGATGAGCGCGGTGCGCGGCCTGCCCGGGAAGAAGGCCGCCTACTCGGCCAGCAAGGCCGGGCTGTCCGCGCTGGGCGAGGGGCTGGCGACCGAATTGCGTCGCGGCCCGATCGCGGTGACGACCGTACAGCCCGGATTCATCGCGACCGATATGGCCGCGCAGGCGGGCGACGCCAAGCTGGTGGCGCCGATGGACAAGGGCGTCGCGGCGATGGTCGCGGCGATCGAGCGCGAGCCCGTGCGCGCGTGTGTGCCGCAATGGCCTTGGCGCGCGCTGAATCTCGTCCTTCCCCTGTTGCCGCGCACAATCCTGGCCCGACTGAGTTGAGCAGCGCGCCAAACGCTTTCGAGCGCCGGATCCGCGGTATGCGGTGAGGTCTCTCACAATTTGCCCGAATCATTCGCTGTGAATTCTCACCACGGCAACATGATCCGCGGGTTTGCCAGGCACCGCCGATGAGCCCGTCCACGGGCTGCCACGGGCCCGATAGCGCGCGAAATCGGAATGTAGCCGGAAGATGGCCCATATCTGAAACCTGGCGTCACATGTATTGATCGTCCCAGACAGTGGTCGAGGAATGCGTGGATGCGGTTGGTCGTGGGACTAGTTACCGTTGGGTAGCATCGTTGCTCGTCCCGAATTCCGATCGCAATCGTCACCCATTTCCAGGAGGCGACGTGTCGCATTCCCGCTTCGAATCCATCGGCGCATATCTACCCGAAAAAGCCGTCACCACAGCAGAGTTGCTGTCGCGACTGAAGGTGCCGCCGGCCTTCGATCTCGAAAAGATCACAGGCGTGCAGGAACGACGCGTGCACGACACCCGGCCGGAGTCCCGCGAGGATTCCTTCAGCCTGGCCATCAAGGCTGCCGAGGACTGTTTGTCCAGGTCACAGTACTCCCCCGCCGAACTCGACGTGGTCGTCTCGACCTCGATCACGCGCAGCAGGCACGGCACCCGCATGTACATGGAGCCCTCGTTCTCCTCGGCCATCGCCAAGCACATCGGGGCCCGGCGGGCCATTACTTTCGACCTTTCCAATGCCTGCGCGGGAATGCTCACCGGTACCTACATTCTGGATCGGATGATTCGGGCCGGAATTGTGCGCAACGGTCTGGTGGTCAGCGGCGAGGCCATTACTCCGATCTCCGAAACCGCGGTCGAGGAAATTTCGGAAGAATACGACCTGCAATTCGCCTCGCTCACCGTCGGCGATTCCGGAGCGGCGGTAGTGCTGGATCGCTCGGTCGACGATCGCGACCGGATCGATTACGTCGAGTTGGTGACGGCGTCGGAGTTCTCGCATCTGTGCCTGGGGATGCCCAGTGACAAGTCCCAAGGCGTGGCGCTCTACACCGACAACCGCAAGATGCACAACGAGGAACGGTTCCTGGGGTGGACCGACACCCAGCGCGAGTTCTACGCCCGGCGCGGCACCACCTTCGCCGACGAGAACTTCGACTACATCGTCCACCACCAGTTCGGCGCGGCGGCGATTCCGTACATGAATGCGATCGCCGAGCGCGAGTTCGGCACCCCGATGCCGCCGGACCTCAACGTCATCTCCAAGTACGGAAACACCTCCAGCACTTCGCATTTCATCGTGCTGCACGACTACCTGAGCCGCCAGGAGATTCCGGCCGGGTCGAAGCTGCTGCTGGTTCCGGCCGCCTCCGGTGTCGTCGGCGGGTTCCTGTCCACCACGATTTCGTCTCTGAAGGTCTAGGGGTTCTTGTCATGGGCGTGCGCATCAAATCCACCGGAATCAGCAGCGACGGCGACACTTTCAGCATCGTGGACCACAGCGGCCGGGCCGCGCGGCGCAGCCTGGAGCGCGCCGGGGTGCGGCCCGACCAGGTCGGCGTGCTCATCAACGCCGGGGTCTTCCGCGATTCCAACACCGTGGAACCGGCCGTCTCGGCGCTGATCCAGAAGTCCGCGGGCATCGGGCTCGACTACTCCTACGGCGATCCGCGGTCGTTCTCCTTCGACCTGATGAACGGCGCGGTCGGCGTGCTCAACGCGGTGCAGGTGGCGCAGTCGGTGCTGGAGACCGGCAGTGCCGAGCATGTGCTGGTGGTCTCCGGGGATACCCATCCGTCACTGGCGCGGTCCGAGGCCGACGACGAATTCCCTTATGCCACAGCGGGTGCCGCCCTGCTGCTGGAGCACACGGCGGAAGACGAGGGGTTCGGCCGCGTGCACACGGTGACCGGCGGCGGGAGCCCCGCGGTCGAGTCGTACGTCGATGTGGCCACCATGGGTACCGCCGGCCGCTCCCTGATGACGGTCGAGCGGGAGCCGGGTTTCGAGGAACGGCTCCTGGACGCCGCCGCCGAGGTCGCCCTGGCCGCGCTCGACGAGGCCGGTGATCTCGATCCGGCGACCACCGTGCTGATCGCCTCGACCCCGAGCGCCACCTTCCCGCGCCAGCTCGCCGACAAGCTCGGGATCGCGGAGATCCGCACCCCCGACCTGACGGCGGGCGATCCGCACACCGCCGCGCTGCCGCTGGCCTACGACCTGGCGGTACAGCAGGATTCGCTCGGCGGGTACACCACCGTGCTGTTCGTCGCGGCCGGTGCCGGACCGTCGGCCGCGGCGGCGCTGTACCGGCTGCCCGCGCCGGTCGGAGCGCGGGCATGAGCGGGGGCTCGGCGTGACCGCGGGCACCTACTGGCGGGCCGTCGACCGGTTCCGGGACGTGGTGGCGGCCGATCCCGACCGGGAAGCGGTGCTCTACGCCTGCGGCCGGGGCGCCGACGGACTGCCCGGCTACCGGCCACTGACCTACCGCGAGCTGGACGCGTGGTCCGACGCGATCGCCGAACGCCTCACCGCGGCAGGCGTTTCCAGCGGCACCCGCACGATCGTGCTGGTCCTGCCCAGCCCCGAGTTGTACGCGATCATGCTGGGGCTGTTGAAGATCGGCGCCGTGCCGGTCGCCATCGATCCGGGCATGGGGCTGCGCAAGATGCTGCGCTGCCTGCAGGCCGCCGACGCCGGGGCCTTCATCGGGATTCCGCAGGCCCACGCGGCCCGGGTCCTGTTCCGCCGCTACTTCCGCGGCGTGCGGGTGCCGGTGACGGTGGGGCGGCGCTGGTTCTGGGGCGGCGCCACGCTGCGCGGATGGGGCCGCACACCCACGGGCACCCTGCCCGCCCGCACCCCGGCCCCCGACGCGGATCCGCTGCTGATCGCGTTCACCACCGGCAGCACGGGCCCGGCCAAGGCCGTCGAGCTCACCCACGGGAACCTCGCGGCGATGGTCGATCAGGTGGACGCGGCCCGGGACGGGGTACCGCCGGGCACCTCCCTGATCACGCTACCGCTGGTGGGGATCCTGGATCTGCTGCTCGGATCCCGGTGCGTGCTCCCGCCGTTGATTCCCGGCAAGGTCGGCTCCACCGATCCGGCGCACGTAGCCGACGCGATCGCCCGGTTCGGCGTGCGCACGATGTTCGCCTCGCCCGCGGTGCTGATCCCGCTGCTGCGGCATCTCGAGCGGACGGGCGCGACACTGCCGACGCTGCGCAGCATCTACTCCGGCGGGGCACCCGTGCCGGACTGGTGCATATCCGGGCTGCGGGCGGTGCTCGACCCGGACGTGCGGATATTCGCCGGATACGGGTCCACCGAGGCGCTGCCGATGTCGACCGTCGAATCCCGCGAGCTGGCCGACGGCCTCATCGACCGCGCCCATCGCGGCGACGGCACCTGCATCGGGCGACCGGCCGCGGGTGTGCGGGCACGGGTCGTGGCCATCACCGACGACCCGATTCCGACCTGGATTGATGCCGAATCCCTTGCGGCCGAACTGAATTCGACTCGCGACATCGGTGAGCTGGTCGTCGCGGGCCCGAACGTCAGCACCCGGTACTACTGGCCGCGGGCGGCCAACACCACCGGCAAGATCGCCGAGGGGGACGTGATCTGGCACCGCACGGGCGATCTGGCCCGCATCGACGACGAGGGTCGAATCTGGTTCTGCGGGCGCAAGAGTCAGCGCGTGACCACCGCGCAGGGACCGATGTTCACCGTGCAGGTCGAGCAGGTGTTCAATGTCGTGCCGGGAGTGGCGCGCACCGCGCTCGTCGGCGTCGGCCCGCGGGGTGCCCAGCGACCGGTGCTGTGCGTGGAACTCGAGGACGGTGCCGATCGGGACGCCGTCGCCCTGGCGCTGAAGGAGCGCGGTGCCGAATTCGACCTCACCGCACCGGTTTCGGAGTTCCTGTTCCATCCGTCGTTCCCGGTCGACATCCGGCACAACGCCAAGATCGGGCGCGAGCAGCTCGCGGAGTGGGCGACGGCACGGGCGGGAGCGCGGCGATGAGAACGACCGCGCTGCGGGCCGTCCCGGTGCTCGGCTGGCTCTATCTCGCCGCGGGCCTGATCGCGGTCGCGGCCGACCGGGCACCGCGCAACCGGGCGCTGCGGGTCGTGTGGTGGACCGACGCGTTCCTCAGCATCGTCGTGCACGCGGCGCAGATTCCCGCGGCGCTGCGCGCGGCGCGGGGCAGCGGGCGATCGCCTCTCGAGACCGCGGTACTGACCCAGATATTCGGCCTCACCTGGTGGCGCACGCAGGAGGATCTATGAAGGCTCTGGTAACCGGTGCGTCCGGATTCCTCGGCGGCGCCCTGGTGCGGCGGCTGGTTCGCGACGGCGACCACAAGGTCGCGGTGCTGGCCCGGCCCACCAGCAACCTGCGCGGCATCCAGGACCTGGACGGCGTCGAGGTCAGCTACGGCGATCTCGGTGACGAGCCCTCGCTGGCGCGCGCGACCGCCGGTGTCGACGTCGTATTCCACAGCGCCGCACGGGTCGACGAGCGCGGCACCCGGGCGCAGTTCTGGGACGAGAACGTGCGCGGCACCGAGCGGTTGCTGGAATCGGCGCGGCGGGCGAAGGCGGCGCGCTTCGTCTTCGTCTCCAGCCCGAGCGCGCTGATGGATCGCGACGGCGGCGACCAGGTGAACATCGACGAGTCGGTCCCCTATCCGCGCCGCTACCTCAACCTGTACTCCGAGACCAAGGCCGCGGCCGAACGAGCCGTATTGGCCGCCGACGCACCGGGTTTCACGACCTGCGCGCTGCGCCCGCGGGCGATCTGGGGCGCGGGCGACCGATCCGGACCGATCGTGCGGCTGCTGGGCCGCACCGCCGACGGCAAGCTCCCGGACCTGTCGTTCGGCCGCGACGTCTACGCCTCGCTGTGCCACGTGGACAACATCGTGGACGCCTGCGTCAAGGCCGCCGCCTCCGACAGTGTCGGCGGCAAGCCGTATTTCATCGCCGACGCCGAGCGGACGAACGTCTGGGCCTTCCTCGCCGAGGTCGCCGGGGGGCTCGGATACCCACCGCCGACCCGCGCCCCGGACCCGCGCGTGATCAACGCCGTCGTCGCGGCCCTCGAGACGGTGTGGCGCATCCCCGCGGTCGCCCGCCGCTGGTCTCCGCCGCTCTCGCGCTACGCCGTGGCGCTGATGACCCGCACGGCCACCTACGACACCACCGCCGCCACCAGGGATTTCGGTTATCGGCCGATCATCGATCGCGATCGCGGCCTGGCCGAGTTCCTGGCCTGGCTCGACACCGTCGGCGGCGTCGCCGAACTCACCCGCGACCTGCGCTGACCGTTTGCCCCAGGAGTCGATCATGAGCACCGTCTTCCGTCGCCGCATCTCCCCCACCGAGCGGATGTACTTCCCGATGCGGGATATGGCGCCACCGTTCCTCATGCAGCTGGAGTTCCAGGGCACCGGCACGCTCGATGCCGAGGCGCTGCGCCGGGCCGTCGCGGTCGCCGCCGAGTCCTGCCCCGGCGCGCGGCTGGTCCGCGACGGACGCTACTGGGTCGACAGCGGTGTGCCACCGGCGGTCCGCGAGGTCCCCGGTCATGCGGTGAATTACCCACGGCTGGAGGAGGATCCGGTACTCACCAGCCCGATCGGGCCGCGGCCGGAGACCACGTGCGAGATTCTGCTGCTGACCGGCGAGCCGGTGTCGCTGGTGTTCCGGGTCTTCCACGGCGTCATGGACGGCATGGGCATGATCCTGTGGGCCGACAACGTGTTCCGGGCGTTGCGCGGCGAAACACCGCGGGCCATGCGGGATCCCGTCGCCGATCGGGAGCTGGTCGGCAAGGTCGGGGCGCCGGGCCGTCCGACGCCCATGCTGCCGCGGTTCCGGTCCGCGATCGGGCACGGGCGCCAGGAGCGCGATGTGGCGCGGCATCTGCTGCGGCACCGCACGATTCACGCCACCGGATCGGGGGCGGTGGCGCGGGTCGCGGCCCTGCTCGCGGCGGAGGCGGGCTCGGTACAGCGCATCATGGTCCCGGTCGACCTGCGCCGCCACGATCCGCAGCTGCGGTCCACCGCGAATCTCGCCCTTCCCCTGTTCCTGGACGTAGCGCCCGGGCAGGACTGGACGGAGATCAACGCGGACAAGCGCACCGGGCTGCGCGAGCGCCGCGAGCTGAACCAGATGGCCGCCAGCGGCATGGCGAACCTCCCGCACCCGGTCGGCCGCGCCATTCTGCGCACCACCAACTGGCTGGGTTCGAGATACGGCCGAAATCTGGCCTCGGCCACGGTATCTCATATGGGCCGCTTCGATCTGCCCGCGCTCCGGGTGCCCGGATTCGCCCCGACCTCGGTGCGGGTGCTGCCGCAGCACAGCGTGGCGATGCCGCTGCTGTTCGGGATGGTCGAATCCGGCGGTCGCACCGAGCTCACGGTGTCGGCCCGCAACGGCCGCGGCCTCGAGGACCGGCTGGAGGCACTGCTCGACCGGATCGCCGAGACCCTCGAGGCCGAACTGCCGCACCGAGATTCGACCGTGGCATGAGGGCCTGGGTACGCGCGGTGGCGGCGCGGCCGAGGCTCGTGCTGGCCGTCGCGATCGGATTCGCGCTGCTGTGCGGGCTGTTCGGCGCGGACCTGCCGAGCCGGGTCAGCGCCGCCGGATTCACCGATCCGGGCAGCGAGTCCGCGCTGGTCGACCGCGTCGCCGAGGAACGGCTCGGGCCGCAGAACCCGGATGTCATCGCGGTCTACACGGTGCCGGAGGGCCGCACGCTCGCCGATCTCGGCGCGCAGGTGCAGCAGGCCGTGGACCGCATCGATCCCGGGCTGCTGGCGCATCGGGTCGAAACCTATTGGAACAACGCGCCGCCGCGGCAGGGCTTCCTGCGTTCCGCGGACGGCCGCCAGGCGCTGGCCGTGGTCTTCGCCGCCGGAGACGACAATCAGCGCATCGCGGCCTATCCGGATATCGCTGCGGCGCTGCGCGTTCCGGGCGTCGAGACCCGGTTCAGCGGCTTCAGCGCCCTGGCGGCCGAGATCAGCGATCAGTCCCGCCACGACCTGGTGCTCGCCGAATCCGTCTCGCTGCCGGTCACTCTCGCGATCCTGGTGCTGGTGTTCGGCGGCGTCGTCGCGGCCGGGCTGCCGGTCCTGGTCGGCGTGCTCGCCATGCTCGGCTCGCTGGGTGCGGTCGGCATGATGGCACGTGTCACCGAGGTCAGCGTCTTCGCGATGAACATCGCGTCGCTGCTGGCCCTCGGATTGGCCATCGACTACGGGCTTTTCGTGGTCAGCAGGTTCCGGGAGGAGCTCGCCGACGGGCGCGCTGTCCCCGACGCGGTGGCGCGCACGATGGCGACCGCCGGGCGGACCGTGGCGTTCTCGGCGCTGCTGCTGGTGTGCGCGTTCGCGGGCACGTTCGTATTCCCGCAGGCCGTGCTGCGCTCGCTCGGCTTCGGCGCCATCGCCGCGGTGGTGCTGGCGGCGCTGCTGTCGCTCACCGTCCTGCCCGCCGCGCTGCTGCTGCTCGGCCGGAGAATCGGGAAATGGAGTTGGCGCGCAGACGCTTTCGCGCGCGGCGAGCGGCGCGCGGCGCGGATCTGGGGCCGGGTCGTGGACGCGGTACTGAAGCGGCCCGGCGCGGTCGCGCTCGCCATCACCGCGCTGCTGGTCGCGCTGGCGCTGCCGCTGACCGGAGCCCGGCTCGGCGATATCGACCACACGGCGCTGCCCGCCGGAAATGCGATGCGCGCCACCGTCGAAGAACTCGCGGCCGACTTTCCCGCCGCCAGCAGCGGAGCCACGGTGCTGGTGCGCGGCGACGACGCCTACCGCCATGCCACACTCACCGCGCTGACCCGCGAGATCGGCGATGTCCCCGGCGTGCACCAGGTGCAGGAGCTGGGCCGCTCCACCGACGGCGTCATCCTGCACGCCGCCCTCGACGTGCCCGACCGTTCGCAACCGGCCACCGATATCGTCGCCGCGATCCGGGGCCTGCCCGTGCCGGAGGGGATCTCGCTGCAGGTCGGCGGGCAGTCGGCGGCCAATGTCGACAGCGTGCGGGCCATCGAGTCGCGCATGCCGCTGATGATCGCGGTGATGGTCGCGGCCACCCTGATCCTGCTGCTGGTCGCGTTCCGGTCGGCACTGCTGCCGGTGAAGGCCGTCGCGATGGCGTTCGTCAGCCTCGCCGCCACCTTCGGCGTGCTGACCTGGATCTTCTACCAGGGGCATCTCGCCGGGGTATTGCATGTCAGCGTCGGCCCGCTGTCGGCGGGCATGATGGTGCTCATCATCGCGGTCGTGTTCGGGCTGTCCACCGACTACGAGGTGTTCCTGCTCTCGCGGATGGCCGAGGCGCAGCAGGCGGGAGCCGATACCGCCGCCGCCGTCCGCACCGGCATCGTCAAGACGGCGCGCGTAATCACCGCCGCGGCAACGCTTCTCGTCGTCATCACCGGGGCTTTCACGCTGTCGCCGCTGACGCCGATGCGGTTCCTCGGCCTCGGCATGATCATCGCGCTCGTCATCGACGCCACGCTGGTGCGCATGCTGCTGGTGCCCGCGCTGGTGAAACTCATGGGCCCGGCCAACTGGTGGCCGGGCGGGCCGCGCGTGGTCCCCGCGACCGTCGCGGAAACCGCGGTCCGCGAGCCGGGCCCATTACCCGGCAGGTAATCGACCCGCGCCGTCGCGACCGGCATGCTCACCGCATGATCGATACCGAGGGCACGCAGCTGTTCCACAAGACCATGCCGTTCACCGAGAAGCTCGGCGTCGAGGTGCTCGAGCACGGGCCCGAGGTGGTGCGCAGCCGGCTGGCCTGGGACGAGAGCCTGTGCACGCTGGGCGGGGCGCTGCACGGCGGTGTGCTGATGTCGCTGGCGGATTCGACCGCGGCGGTGTGCGCGTACCTGAACCTGCCCGAGGGCAAACAGGGCACGACCACTGTGGAATCGAAGACGAACTTCCTGCGCGCGGTGCGGTCCGGGCACGCGGTGGCCACCGCGCGGGCCCTGCACACCGGGCGCAGCTTCATTGTCGTGGAGACCGAAATCCACGACGACGCAGGCAAACTCGTCGGCAAGGTCACCCAGACCCAGGCCGTGCTGTAGTCATTTCACCAGTGTGAACTGCATGACGTCGAGGTGCCCGCTGCGGAAGTGCGCCGCACAGCCGGTGAGGTATTTCAGATATCGCGCATAGGTCGCCTCGCCGGTGACGGCGATCGCCTCGTCGCGATGCTCGCGCAGCCGTCGCGCCCATTCGTCGAGCGTGCGCGCGTAATGCGGCTGCAGCGCCTGGATCCGTTCGGTGCCGAAACCCGCCCGACCGGCGAGCCGGGTGATCTCGGCGGGCTGCGGCAGCTGCCCGCCCGGAAAGATCTCGCGCTTCATGAAGATGTGGAACAGCGCGTTCTCGCGGCTCACCGGGATACCCATGCGTTTCAGATCGGCCAGGGTATGCCCGATGATGGTGTGCAGCAGCATTCTTCCGTCGGACGGGAGCATGTCGTGACAGCGCCGGAGGAACTCCTCGTAGCGTTCGCGGCGGAAATGTTCGAAGGCGCCGATGCTGACGATGCGGTCGGCGCTGCCGTCGAACTCCTCCCAGCCCTGCAGCCGCACCTCGGCATCGGTCAGGCCGAGCCGCCGGATCTCGGCGGTGGCGTGGTCGAACTGGTTGCGGCTCAGGGTGAGCCCGACAACTCGCACCGAATAACGCTGGGCCGCACGTACTATCGTCGACCCCCAGCCACAGCCGATGTCCAGCAGTGTCATCCCCGGCCGCAGGTCCAGCTTGCCCAGCGCCAGATCGATCTTCGCCAGCTGCGCCTGTTCCAGGGTCGCATCGTCGTGCTCGAAGTAGCCGCAGCTGTAGGTCATGGTCGGGTCGAGGAACAGCCGGTAGAAATCATCGGACACGTCGTAGTGCGACTGAACGTCCCGGTAGAACGGCGCGAGTGCGGCCACGGTAATCACCCCTGTCGATACCTGCACCCAGAACTACGACGATCGTGCGCCGCAGGTTCACCCGCCCCGCCCTCCTCGCACCCCCTGCATGTTCCCGCACCCTCTGCAGGCTCTCGTAACCCGTGCGGGAACATGCAAGGGGTGCGAGGAGATGGAGCAGGCTTGCTGATCGCCACGACTACCCGGCATCGGCGCGGCTGACTTTCACCGCGTGGCCGGTGCGGTGCGGAGGAGGACGCGGCCGCGGTTGCGGCGGGTCTCGATCAGGTCGAGGGCGTCGGTGATGTGGTCGATGGTGAACTCAATATGCCGTGGCCGAATGTGGTTGTCCGACAGCATTTTCCACAGCTCGGCGCGAGCGGAATCGAGCGCCTCCGGGTCGGTGCGGGCCTGCAGCCCCACCGAGAATCCGGTGACGGTCTTCAGCTCCGCGAGCAGGCTGCCCGCCGCCACGGTGCCGCCACCGGCGCTGTAGGCGACGAATCGGCCGCGCGGGGCGAGTGCCTCGACGCCGCGGGCCACCAGGTCGCCGCCGACGCCGTCGACGACGACATCGAATCGCTCGTTCCACGGCTCGTCGTACGACACGACCGCATCCGCACCGCATTCGCGCACGAAACCGGCCTTGTCGAGCGTGCCGACCGCGCCGACGACCCGCGCGGCGCCGAGCACCCGCGCGATCTGCACCGCCAGGTGGCCACTACCGCTCGCCGCGGCGGTGACCAGCACCGATTCACCTCCGACGCACCGACCGGCCCGCACCGCGCCCAACGCCACCAGGCCGCCGCGCACCACGGCCAGGGCGTCGGCGGCGGCTGTCCCGGAGGGAATCTCGGTCACCAGGGCCGGATCCGCGAGCACCTCGTCGGCGTACACGGAGTGGAACACCACGCCACCGACCCGCTTGCCCAGCCAGCCCACGGGCACGCCGGGCCCGATCGCCACGACGGTGCCCACCATTTCGCCCCCGGGCTCGGAACCGTTGCCCGCCTTCAGTGTTCGCACCAGCCCGAGATGAACCCCGACGAGTTCGGTGCGCACCAGCAGTTGCCCCGGCCCGGGTTCGGGCGGCGGCACCTCGACGAGTTCGGGACGGCCGGTGAATCGAATCTTGCGCACTGATCGTGCCTTTCGGTTGCTCGGTGCCGGGATGTCCGGCTCGGTAAGGGACACGTTCAGCAGGTGTTCCGTGGCAGCATCTCCACCTCCTTCCAGAAACTTACGATGGGCGTAACTTTATGTCCGGTGCATTCAGTACGTCAATAGGAAATTTACTCTCGTGGTAATCTTCCTCCATGAGTCCCGAGGCACCGGGACTGCGGGAGATCAAGAAGCAAGAGACCCGGCAGTCCATCTCCGACCACGCCACCCGCCTGTTCATCGAGCGCGGGTTCGAGACCACCACCATCGCCGAGGTCGCCGAGGCGGCCCGAGTCGCGAAGAAGACGGTGACGAACTACTTCCCGCGCAAGGAGGACCTGGCGCTGGACATCCACCAGCGGTTCGTGGCCTCGCTCGCCGATACCGTCCGCGCCCGAGCGACGGGAGAATCCGCACTGGCCGCGCTGCGGGCCGAATTCCTGGCCGCCACAGCTCGTTTCGATCCACTGGCCGGTTTCTCCGGCCCCGATTTCTGCCGGATGATCGCCGAGAGCCCCACGCTCGTGGCGCGCCTGCGCGAACTCCACGAACTACGGGAACTGGCCCTCGCCGAGGCGCTGCCCGGCGACGACATCACCCGCCGGGCGGCCGCGGCCCAGCTCGGCGCCGCACATCGCCTGCTGTTCCAGCGAGTCCAGGAGCTCACGCTGCAGGGCCGATCCCGCAGGCGCATCGCCACCGCCGCCACCGACGCGGCCCACCGGGTATTCGGCCTGCTCGAGCCCGCCCTCGGCGACTACGCCATCGCCTGACCTCGCCCGCATCGGGTCCGCCCGGCGGCTCGATCAGGCCGGGAGCGGCAGCCGGACCTCGAAGCGGCAGCCCACGTCCAGATTCCGGGCGGTGACCTCGCCACGATGTGCCTGGACCAGCCCGGCGGCGATCGCGAGCCCCATGCCGCTGTTGGTGCCGATATCGGTGGCCGCCGGGGAACGGGCGGCGGTGCCGCGGTAGGCGATCTCGAAGATGCGGGGCAGGTCGGCCGCGGCGATACCCGGCCCGGTGTCGTCGACGCGAAGGACGGCGGTGCCGTCGGCGACGCCCGCGGAGATGTCCACGCGCCCTCCGGGCGGGGTGTGTTCGATGGCGTTGACCACCAGATTGGTCAGCACCCGGGTCAGGGCCCGATCGCTACCGGTCACGACGATCGGCGAATCCGGTTGCCGCGCGGTGAGTTTCACCCGCGCCCGGGACGCGGTCGGCTGGTTGGCGGCGGCCACCTCGTCGATCAGCTCGCGCAGATCCACCGGTTCCGGGGTGAGCCGCAGCGCACCGGAGTTGATCTTCGACATCTCGAACAGGTCGTCGACCATGGTGGCGACCCGATGTGTCTCGCGCACAATCTGATTCGCGTAGCGCTCGATGGTGTCAGGCCGGTCGATCACCCCGTCGACCAGTGCCTCGCCCATCGCCCGGATCCCCGCGAGCGGGGTGCGCAGATCATGGCTCACCCAGGTCACGAGTTCGCGGCGGGAACGTTCGGCGGCCCGTTCCTGTTCGCGCATCTGCCTCTCCCACACCGTTTTCCGCGCCTGCGCGCGACCCAGCGCGATCGCGGCGGGCACCGCCACCACGGTGACCACGCCGAGCACCACCCCGATCCGCCGCATTTCGTCGGTGAACATCATGCCGCTCACCGCGATCACACCGGCCAGGGTCGCCAGCGTCGGGATCAGCACGAGCACCACCATGCTGGTGGTCAGGCTGCGATTGTGGGTCAGCCGAATGGCGACGGCGCCCAGGATCACCACGGGCACCGATCCCGCCAGCGCATATCCGACCAGGCCGGGCAGATCAGTCGGCATCGCGGCCCTCCTCACCCGGCCGGTCCCACGCGTACCCGCGGCCCCAGACGGTCTCGATCCGATGCGCGGCACCGAGTTTCGCGCGCAGGCGTTTGATGTGCACGGTGACCGTGGACTGGTCGCCGAAGCTCCAGCCCCAGACGCGCTCAAGCAGTTCGCTCCGGCCGAACACCTGGTGCGGATGGGCGAGCAGGAACGCCAGCAGATCGAATTCGCGGGCGGTCAGTTCCACGCGCCGACCGTCGACCAGGACCGCCTGTGCCGCCGCGTGCACCTCGATCACCCCGCTGCTCAGCACCTGCTCGGCGGGCGCCGGACGGCGGGCCCGGCGCAGCACCGACGCCACCCGCAGCGCGAGTTCGCGGGGGCTGAACGGCTTCACGATGTAGTCGTCGGCGCCGGAGCGCAGGCCCACCACCCGGTCCTCTTCCTCGCCCAGCGCGGTCAGCAGGATGATCGGCGTGTCGGGGTGGCGTCCCGCGCGCACCCTCCGGCACAGCTCGATACCGTCCGGCGGCGGCATCATCACATCCAGGATGGCCAGGTCGATCTCGTTGCGCGCCAGCACCTCCGCGGTGGCCGGGCCGTCGGCGGTCTCCACGACGGTGTGCCCGTCGCGTTCGAGATAGCGCCGCACCACCTCGCGGACCACGGGATCGTCGTCGGCCACCAGAATGCGCACGACGTTCACCCTACGGTCGGGTCCGCCGCGGGAGCGCGCACACGCCGTCGAGTGATGGTCACTGGTGCCCGCCGTGCTCGTGTTCGGCCTCGGGTGATCCTCCCATCATGCGCAGCATGGGAACTCCGCCGGTGCGGACGAAGCGCACGACCAGAACCGCTGCCAGCACCAGGAACACGATGTTCAGCCAGGTGGTGTAGTTCCACCGGATACCCTCCTCCATCACCATGGCGTTGCGCTCGGAGGGGATGAGTCCCGCTGTGCCGAACAGGATTTCGACCAGATAGCCGGAGGCGACCATGGCCGCGTCGAAGGTGGCGAGGATGGTCAGCATCATCCGGGTGCCGTAGTACTTGCGATAGATGTTGAGGATCGGCAGGATCAGCAGGTCGGCGAAGATGAAGGCCACCACGCCGCCGAAGCTGATGCCGCCGTTCCACAGCACCGCCGCGAGCGGCACGTTGCCGATCGAGCAGACGAAGGCCAGCATGGCCACCACCGGCCCGACGATCGGCCCCCAGATCGCCGACAGCACCGGATGGTCGGTCAGAAAGAAGTTCTGCCAGAACGAATCCGGCACCCACGCACCGATCGCCCCGGCGACGAGCAGCCCGATGATCAGATCGCGCAGGATCGCCGCCCACTCCATCACGAAGACGTGCGAGACCGACGTGAAGCCCCGCGGCGACAGCAGCCGGCGCAGGAAACTCCCCTCGCCGGTCACCGACATGTCCATGGCCGCATGGCCTTCCATCGATCCGGCCATGCCCCGGTCGGCCTGCCGCCGGGCCTCCTCGATCAGGCGCGACCGCACGAACAGCCGGAACAGCACCGCCACCAGCACGATCATGATGGGGCCGCCGACGAATTCGGCCGCGGTGAACTGCCAGCCCATCAACAGGGCCAGGATGATGCCGAGTTCGACGACCAGATTGGTGGAGCCGATCTCGAAGGCCATCGCCGCGGTGAAGTTCGCGCCCTTGCGAAACAGCGAGCGCGCCAGCGCCACCGCCGCGTAGGAGCACGACGACGAGGCCGCGCCCAGCACCGACGCCACCGCGAGCGTGCGGGGCCGGTCGTCGCCGAGCAACCGCACGATCGTCGACTTCCGGACCACCGCCTGCACGACCGCCGAGAGCGTGAATCCGAGGATCAGCGCCCACAGGATCTCCCAGGTCATCGACCCGGCCAGCGCCAGCGCGTGGGTTATGGCGTGCATCCTGACCTCCGTTCGACGAGCCGATCGGTAACCATCCAGCAAACGACGCTATATCCCCACCGGCCGCGCGCCCGGCAACGCGGCCGACCGCGACGGCCGTCTTGCCGATCGCGTCGTAGTCGCGGCCCTCCGCGGCGCAGTGCCTCGAGTTTGTGCGCCACGTCCTGCGGCGTGGCGGCGAACAGATTGCCCGCGTCCGTGTGGCGGGCCACCAGCAGCAGCGTCTTCTGCTCGCCACCGCCGCCGACGAGGATCGGCGGGCGAGCGGCGCGTCTAGGCGACAGCCGTGCCACGCCGGACGGCAAGCATCCCGAACAGCGCAAGGGCGCCCAGGACGATGGCGAAAACTCCTGTGCCCCATGACAATCCGATGCCGTCGCCGAGGAATCCGGCCGCGACGGGCAGGGTAGCCGCCGGAATGTAGCCGCCGATATTGAGCGCCGAATTGGCCTCCGCACGCCGGGCGTCGGGCACCGCGGAGAACAGCAGGGTCAGGCCGCCGAGCTGACCCAGGCCCTGCCCCGCACCCGCGAGCAGAGCGGCGGCGATCAGCGCGGGCAGCGCGCCGGTGGACAGCGCGAGGCCCAATGCCACCATGGCCGCGACGGTCGACATAGCCCCGGTCAGCAGCACCGACCGGGTGGCCAGCGACCGCGCCGCGAACTGGGCCGCGGTGGCCGCGGCGAACATCGCGAAGGCCATGGCACCCGCGATGATCCGGTTGCTCGCACCCACAAGCTCGATCAGGAGCGCGGGGCCCAGCGAAAGCACGAACGACGTCGCGGTGATGCCCGGCGCGAACACGGCCACACCGGCCGCCAGCTGGTGGCGATTCTCCCGCGGCACGGCCGGAATGCGCACGCGGCCAACAGTTTTCGCCTTCGGGCCCGATGACGGCAGCCGGGCCGCGATCACCATCGCCGACGCCAGCAGCACCATCTCGACGACGAAGACCACCACGGTCGGCGCCGGGAAGAGCTCGGAGAGCACGCCCGCCAGCAGCGGCCCGGTGCCCGCACCAAACACCATGGCCGTGGATGCGGCCAAGGCCGCCAAGCCCTTTCGCTCCGCGCCGGCGATATCGGCGACGGCCGCCATCCCCGCCGCCACCGTCGCGCCGACCGCGATACCGGTCAGCACCCGGGCCAGGCCCAGCACCGGCACGGAATCGGCGGTAGCGAACAACACACAGGCGAGCACGGCCAGCCCCAGCCCCGGCAGCAGCACCGGCCGCCGTCCGATCCGATCCGACAGCACACCGGCGACCAGCAGGGCACCGATCAGCCCGGCGATATACCCGGCGAAGATCACCGTCATCGTCCCGGCCGAGAAGCCGAGCCGGGTCTGCCACAGCGGATACAGCGGGGTCGCGGCATTCGAGAGCACGAAGACCGCGAAAACCGGCCAGGCGGCGAACCAGATGCGGCCGGTCGTGACCGGCATCGCCGCCGGTCGGGGCAGGGTGAGGGTAGCCATTCGATCCTCCGGGACAGTACGAGAAATCTCGTATAAGTACGATCGGAGTCGTACTGTAGCACCATTACGAGAAAAGTCGTACAGTGTCGATATGGCCCCCACGACCCGAGCCGCCTGGGCGCGGCATCCCGAACCACCCGGCACCCCGCCTGCGCTCGACGAACCGGCGGTCGGGGAACTGCGCTTGGAGACCGTGATGGGCGCCCTCAGCGATCCGCTGCGGATGGGCATCGTGCGCAAGCTGCTGCTGGACGCCGAGGCCTACGATCATCCCTGCGGCTGGTTCGGCATCCCCCGCCCGAAATCGTCGCTGACCCATCACTTCCGCGCGCTGCGGGAGGCCGGGGTGCTGCGCCAGCGGCAGTACGGGCTGGAGCGCCGCAGCCAGGTCCGCATCGACGACCTCGAGGAACGCTTCCCCGGGCTGCTCGATCTGGTGGCCGCGTGGACTCCGCCGGAGAAACCGCGCGCGAGGTGACGGCGCTCGGCCACATACTGTCGGCCATGATCTCGATGACGGACCGGCTGGCCATCCACGAACTGCTGGCATTACACGGGCATCTCAGCGATGCCGGCGATTTCGACCGGATGAGCGAGGTGTTCACCGACGATGTCGTCTACGACATGAACGAGTACGGCGCGGGGCTGGTACACGGGCGAGATGCCCTGCGGGACGCGGCACTCGAACTCGGCGATGGCAATCCGGTGGGCCATCACGTCACCAATATCGTCATCACCGCGACCGACGGCGACACGGTGCTGGTGCGCGCCAAGGGAATCGGGGTCGCCGTCGACGGCACGGTCGCCAGCGTCACCTACGACGACATCGTCCGCCGCACCGCGGACGGCTGGCGCATCGCCCACCGCCGGGTGACTCCGCGCCGCAGGCCCTTGACGCCCTAGGTCATTCGAAGTCCGCGCGGTGCCCGAGAGCCCAGTCGGAGAAGGTGCGCGGCGAGCGGCCGGTGACCTCCTCGACCGTCGGATGCACCCGCGAGGTGAACGACTCCAGCGCCGTGGCGCGCAAAGCCATGATGGCGTCGGCCATTTCGGTATCGACGCCGAAGTTCAGCAGCGCCGCCCGCGCCTGGTCCGGTGTCGTCTCCTCGTAGCGCAGCGGTCGGCCGAGCACCTCGGCCAGGATCTCGGTCTGCTCGCCGGGTGACAGTGCCCGCGGCCCGCTGAGCGTATAGGTCCGGCCCTCGTGGCCGGGTTCGGTGAGGGATGTCGTTGCGACAGCGGCGATGTCGTGCGGATCGACGACGGCGATCCGCCCCTGCCCGTACGGCGCGTACACGGTGTCGCCGCCGCGGATCGTTGACGCCCAGTGCAGCGCGTTGGACATGAATCCCAAGGGGCGCACCATAGTCCACGCGGTGCCCGCCTCCCGCACCGCCCGCTCCCCCGCGCGATGCCACATCGGAATCGGATCGGTCGCCGCCTCGTCGCCCGCCCGGCCGGAGGACAGCTTCACGATGTGCGCGACCCCCGCGTGCGCCGCCGCCTTCGCGACATTGCGGT
Source organism: Nocardia wallacei (assembly GCF_029869545.1). Taxonomy (GTDB): domain Bacteria; phylum Actinomycetota; class Actinomycetes; order Mycobacteriales; family Mycobacteriaceae; genus Nocardia; species Nocardia wallacei_A. Next base: position 19,684 of record NZ_JARWQD010000248.1, read on the forward strand.
CGTGCCGCGGAATGTCGGGACCGGCGGACAGCAGGAACACTCGATCCGCGCCCGCGAAAGCCTCCGCCAATCCCTCGGGCTCACCGAGGTCGGCGCGCACCGGCTCGGCCCCGTCCGGCAGCCCCGCACCCTGCGGCCGCCGCGCCACCGCCCGCACCCGGGCGCCCCGCGCCAGCAATTGGTCGACCACGGCCCGGCCGACGGTCCCGGTGGCTCCCGTCACGACGATCATTAACACTCCTTCGGTCGAATACCGCGGCGCTCCCGCACCACCCGAGCCTGCGCCGCGCGCATCGATCAAGCCATCCACCGCCCCTGGTACGCGTATTTCCGCCGAGGAAGCCCGGATCCACGCATGGTTTCCTCCAGTATCTACGCGAAAGAGTTCACTTCACTCCACTTGCGGTTCCTGCTTGCGCCAACCTCACACCGATGCCGATGCCGCACTCGTCGCCGACGAGTCGTTCGCCGCATGGCTGCGCACCCGCACCGCGCTCGGCCGCTGGGGGCGGCCGGAGGAGATCACCGGCTTGGTCGTCTTCCTGGCCGGTGACGGCGCATCGTTCGTCACCGGCAAGACCACCACATTCTGATCGCCCGGAATCACGCTTCGACCGCTGGTCCTCCGGGCTCGATGGCGTCCGGGCCGTCGGTGGTGAGCGCCCACGGGCGCTGCAGGACGGCGACCGATACGGCACCGGCGAGCAGTAGGACACCGATAACCGCCATGCCTCGGGGAAATCCGTGGAAGTAGGCCGCATCGCTGCCCGCGGGCGCACCGCCCGGGAATGCGGCGACCATCGCCGCGGCGACTCCCAGGCCGAGTGCGAAACCCACTTGCGCGACAGCGGTTTTCACCGCTGCCAGCACACCGCTGCTATCGGCCGGGAGCGCGGACATGAGCGCCGCCGCCTGCGGGTTCTGCGCCCACATCGCCCCGAACCCGACCACCGCGCAGACCGCCGAATACACCCACAGCTCCGCCCCCGCGCCGACACGGGCCAACGCCAGAATGCCTGTGCCACAACAGATCAGCCCGGACACGTACAGCGCGGGGGTGGCCCACCCCCGCTCCTGCGCCTGCGCGGCGAGGTCCGCCCCGAGCACCATGCCCAGAGACAGCGGAACGGCGACCACCATCGCCATGGACACCGACAGGCCGCGATGGTCGTGCAGCGCCGTGATCGTCTGCACCGCGACCACGGCGGCCGCGAATCCGGCCAGGACCCCGGTCAGGCAGGTGGCACCGAACGACGCGGTCGCCAGGCGCCGCAGCGGAACCGCGGGTTCGGCATCGCGCAGCTCCCACCACGCGAACAACGCGGCCGACACGGCGGCGCCCGCCAGCGCGCAGAGCACCACCGGATCGGTCCACCCCCGACCGGCGGCCCGGTAGATACCGCCGACCAGCAGGGCGAGTGCCGCGGACGCCGACAGCACCCCGGCCGGATCGAGGCGGCGCGGTGTAGCCGCCCTCGAATCCGGGATCGTCATCCACCCCGGCACGACCAGCAGCACCGCCACCATGCCGGTGAGGAAATAGCCTGTGCGCCAGGTAGTTCCGTCGATCAGCGCGGCGCCGACGACACCGGCGGCCATGGTCGTCACCGACTGTATCCCCAGCCACACCCCGAAGACCCGCGGCAGGTCGCCCGGAGGGAACAGGGCCGCGACGATCGCCAGCGCCGTCCCGAAACTCGCGGCCAGCCCCGCGCCGGTGATCGCGCGACCGGCCAGGAAGATCGTCGAATCCTGCGCGTAGGCGGTGACGACGGCGCCGACGGCGACGGCCAGGACGCCGCCGAGCAGTACCCGCCTGCGCCCGAAGCGATCGCCCAGCGCTCCCACGCTCAGCAGGCACGCGGCCAGCACCACGGCGCCGATACTCCCGGCGAGCCAGGCGGTCGCGGAACCCACCGCGAAGTACTGCGCGACCCGCGGCACGGCGATCACATGGATGATCATGTCGCCGCCCAGCAGTCCGGACACCAGGGCGAGCGCGCCGAGCGCGAGTGCCCGCCGACCGGGCAGCTCACCTATCCGAGCGGGCCAGCGCTGGACCTGCGGAGTTTCGAGTGCCGTCATGCCCGCCTCCTCGCCTCACCGACCCACCTGTAAGCCCCGGCCTCGGGGCGGCAACGCTCAGTGCTTCGAGTATCCGAGAGTGAAACACGCTCGGACAATATCGGCGACCGATCAGTGACCGAAGAGCAATCAAGCAGCGAATGCTGTCAGGGGTTCATTGCGTAGGTTCCGGCCAGGGCGCGGGCCTGGCGCACTACCGCTTCGAACCGGGCGGGGTCGGCCGCCGGGCGGCGCACCAGGTCCAGTGCACGCGTCTGCTGTGCCTTGGTGGCGGCGGGCTTGCAGTGCAGAGTCGTTGCGTGGCCGGAGAATTCGCGCACGAACACGTCGAAGATCTGGTCCAGCACGACCTCCTCGGTGCCCTCGAGGGCCGCCTGCTCGAGGATCAGCTGCGCGTACGGCACCAGCGTGAACAGCTCGCCGAGGGCGAACAGGAAGTCGACGTCGCGCTGCTGCCGCGCGGTCGGCGGCGCGGCGGCCAGCAGCGTCTGCAGCGCCTCGGCCTGCTCCAGGAACAGCGCCACGTTCGGGATGTGGGCGAAGCGGCCGAATACCGGGCGCCAGTCGGCGAAGCGGATCTTGCCCAGGCCGCTGGTCGGGCCCTGGCGGAACAGGAAGCCGTCATCGGTGGCGTCGCGCCGGATCGGGACGGGATCATGTGCGGCCCGGGCGAATTCGGCCTTCAGCTGCGGCACGGCACGCAGCGCCGGGCCCAGCCGCCGACCGCCTCGCTTGAGCGTCGAGGAGACCGCCCGCACCGCACCGGTGGGCGCCGCACCGGCGCCGGGCAGGTAGCGCAGCGCCGCCAGCCCGGCGTCGGCCGGGTGGAACATGTAGTTGGCCATGAACTTCAGCGACAGCGCCATGTTCACGTGCACGGTGCCCTCCAGCCGGGGCAGGCCGAACAACCCGATCATCGCCATCGGGAAGTACATGTCGTTCTCGAACCCGCGCGCGGCCACGACATCGGACAGGCTCTCGATGATCCGCAGCCCCTGCCGGGTGACGGTCATCTTCTCGATGGCGTTGAAAAGCAGGTAGCGCCGGTCGTTCTCGTGCGCCGAGCGCATGTAGTCGATGGCGCGCTCGCTGTAGAGCTTCATCGCGATCAGCCGCGCGTAGGAATCGGCGACCAGCCCGCGCACCTGCGGAAACTCGGTCACCCTGTGCCCGAACAGGACTCGATTCTCGGCGTGGTTGATCGCCTCGTGGAAGATGTGCTCACACGAGCCGATCGCCCCGAAGCCCAGGTTGAACTTGCCGACGTTGACGGTGTTCATCGCGGCGTCGAAGGCCGCGCGGCCGGTGTGCAGGATGTCCTCCGCCGCGACCGGGTAGTTCTCCAGATCGAATGCGGCGACGTACATCTGGGAATCGACGACGTTCTTGCGCAGCTTGTAGTTCTCGTGCCTGCTGTTCGCGGCGAAGAACAGGTAGCCGTCGAACTCGCTGTCGTCCATCCTGCGTTCGAAATCGGCGCTGTCGATGATCGGCTTGTCGGCGCGGCGGCCGAACACCGACACCATCCCGGCCAGATTGCCGTTGCCGATGTAGTACTTGCCACCCGACGCCTCGAAAGCCCCTGCCCGCGTGGGCGTCAGGACCATATCGGTGGAGTAGATGTCGGCGCCGTGCGCCTGTTCGGACAGTCCGAAGGCGAAGATCTCCCCCGAATCCAGCAGTGCCGCAGCGCGTCCGCGCGCCTGGGCGTTGCCGCTCTGCCAGATCGGGCCCAGGCCCAGGATGGTGACCTGCCAGACGTACCAGTAGCTCATCCCGTAGAAGCCCAGGACCTTGCTCATCATCGCGATCCGCGCGGTGTCCCACCGCTTGTTCGGATCGCCCGCCGCCTCGGAGGCCGGGGTGAGGAAGGTCGCGAAGACCCGCTCCCGCTTGCAGAAGTCCAGGAACTCCGCGTACCAGACCCGGTCGCGGTCCTGCTGCTTCAGCCACGCCTTGCCGTGGGATTCGAAGAAGTCGACCGTGGCCCGCAGAATGCGGCGGGTCTCGGCGTCGAACTCGGCGAACTCGCAGGTCTTGGGGTTGAACAGGCTGGACACCTTCGGCTCCTCGGTCGGCCACCGGCATCGTCACCGGCAATTCATTCACAAATGTAGCATTTCGCCGGACCGCCGCATCGATCCCGCCTCCCGGCACTCGAATGTCCTGTCTATCAGGACTCATATCCGCTTATACGAGACATCGATTACATTGCACTCGAGCGGGTCCCGGAAGGAGTGTCCGAGTGCGGGGTGGGGAGATGGAGACCGATGTCGTGGTGGTCGGCGCGGGGCCGGTCGGTATGACCGCGGCGGCACTGCTCGCGGCGCGTGGGGTCCGGGTACAGGTGCTCGAGCGCAATCCCGGGACGAGCGACGAGCCGAAGGCGATCAGCATCGACGACGAGTCGCTGCGGATCTACCAGTGGGCGGGTTTGGCCGAGCGGCTGCTGCGAATCATGGTGCCCGGCACCGGCACTCGCTACTTCGACAGTCAGGGGCGGCCCCTGTTCCAGGCGCGGGCCGAGCAGCCGCGCCGCTTCGGCTACCCGTTCAAGAATCCGTTCGCGCAGCCCGACCTGGAACGCGAACTGGCACAGCATCTTCGGCGGCACCCCGGGGCGGGGCTGCGGATGGGCACCGAGATGACCGGCCTTGTCGCCGAAGACGACGGCGTGCGGATCGACTGTGCCGCAGGGCAACTGCGCGCACGCTACGTGCTCGGCTGCGACGGCGGACGGTCGACGGTGCGCGAGCAGCTCGGCATCGCGATGCGCGGGCACAGCTACCCGGAGGTGTGGCTGGTGGCCGACGTGCTCGGCGACACGCACGACCAGCGGTACGGGATGCACCACGCCGACCCGCGGCGCCCGCACGTGATCATTCCCGGCAGCGGCGGCCGCTGCCGCTACGAATTCCTGCTGCACCCCGGCGAGACGGAGGTGCCCGAGCCGGAACTGCTGCGCCGCCTGCTCGCACCGCATCGCGACATCACCGCCGACCAGGTGGAACGGGTGGTGACCTACCGGTTCCACGGCCTGGTCGCCGACCGCTGGCGCTGCGGCCGCGCATTCCTGCTCGGCGATGCCGCGCACATGATGCCACCGTTCGCGGGCCAGGGCCTCAACTCCGGCATCCGCGATGCCGCCAATCTGGCGTGGAAGATCGCCGACGTGCTGGCCGGACGGTTGACCGACGCCGCACTGGATTCCTATGAGAGCGAACGCAAACCGCACGCGCTGGCCACCGTCGCGCTGTCGGAGCGGATGCGACGGGTGGTGATGACGACCGACGCCCGGCTGGCACTGCGGCGCGACGCCTACCTGCGGCGAGCCCTGGCCACGCCCCGTGGCCGGGACTACTTCGAGGGCATGCGCTATCGGCCCGCACAGGCGTATTCGACGGGTTTGGTCGTGCCCGGGCCCGTGCCTGTCGGTGTCGCGATCGGGCAACCGGTGGCGTTCGACGCCGTCACCGGCCGGATGCGGCTGCTCGATGAAATCCTCGGCCCCGGTTGGGCCCTGCTCGGCGTCGGAGTGGACACCGAGGCACTCGCGGCGGAGACGAGACACACACGGCGGTTCGAACCGAACGTGCTGCACATTCCCCTCGACGACCGGATGCCCGCGCGCGCACCGGGAATCGGCTCGATGGTCGATCTCGACGGGCGGCTGACCGCCGACCTGGCCGCCTACCGGGGGCACAGCGTGCTACTGCGCCCCGATCGCTTCGTCGCCGCGGCGTGGCGGCCGGGGCACGCTCCGGACCTCGCCGCGGCGCTGTGCACCGCGGACCCGGTCCCCGCCTGAGAAGGAAGTGACGACACCATGACCGCCCCGAATCGCCTGCTACCGACCGAACCACGGCACGCCGGGGCGCTGCGGCGCACCGCGGTATCCCATCTCGGCATGCGGGTTCCCGACGTGGCCGCGCTGACCGAGTTCTACGGTCGCGTCCTGGGTCTGGCCCCGCACCGCGAATTGCCCGGCGGCGGAATGCGTCTCGGCTGGGGCACCGGTCATCACGTCCTGGATCTGCTACCGGGCGACCCGGCCCTGGACCATTTCGGTTTCGAGGTGACCGAACCCGGCGGGCTGGAGCGGCTCGGCGAGCGGCTGCGGGCGGCCGGAGTCGCCGTCGACCGGCTCGACGAGGCGTTCCTCGACGAGTCGTCCGGCGCCCCACAGGGTCTGGCCGCGGTGGACCCCGACGGCAACCGGGTGCACTTCCACGGACCGGTGCGCCGCGCAGGCGAGCACGCCGCCGACACCGGCCGCCGCCCGATCCGGTATCAGCACCTCACGCTGGCCACCACCGACGTCTCGCGCATGGTCGAATTCTATTGCGGCGCTGTCGGTTTCCGAATTTCCGATCAACTGGCCGATGGCAAGTTCGCGTGGCTGCGCAGCAACCGCGACCATCACACCCTCGCCGTCGTCGCCGCCGGACGGCCCGGCCTCGACCACTACTCCTACGACCTGGCCGAATGGCAGGACTTCAAGTCCTGGTGCGATCGCCTCACCGAGCAGGAGGTGGACGTGGTGTGGGGGCCGGGGCGCCACGGCCCCGGCAACAACCTGTTCGTCTTCTTCGACGATCCCGCGGGCAATCACGTCGAGCTGTCCGCGGAGATGGAGAAGTTCCACGACGACCGCGTCACCTATCCCCCGCGGCAGTGGGATCCGGTGCCGCGCAGCGTGAATCTGTGGGGCGGGCAGCTGGCGAGCTGGCGGAGCACCTCGGAAGGGAACTGATATGGCGCTGGCGACCTACGAACACGACGGGACCCGCGGCGTCGGCCGCGTCGACGGCGATCGGCTGATCCCGCTGGCCGGGCTCACCGAACTCGGGCGCGACACCGATATCGACATCCTCTCCGGCGCAAGGGAACTCCCCGAGGCGGCGGTGCCGATCGCGGACGTGCGGCTGCTGCCGATCGTGCCGAATCCGGACAAGATCATCTGCGTCGGGCTGAACTATCACGCCCACGTGGGCGAGACGAAACGCGAATTGCCCACCTACCCGGTCATGTTCACCAAGTTCGCCTCCAGCCTCACCGGACCGCGCGACGACATCGTCGTCCCGCCGGAATCCGATCAGGTCGACTACGAGGGCGAGCTGGCGGTGGTCATCGGCCGGGCGGGACGGCGGATCCCCCGGGAACGGGCGGCCGACCACGTGCTCGGCTACGCGGTCGCCAACGACATCACCATGCGCGACTATCAGTACCGAACCCATCAGTGGCTGCAGGGCAAGGCCTGGGACGACGCCACGCCGATCGGGCCCTACGTGGTGCGGCCCGACGAGGTCGACCTCTCCCGCGCCGGAATCCGGACCACCGTGCGCGGCGAGACCGTGCAGTCCTCGGACCTGTCGAAACTGATCTTCGACATCCCCACCCTCATCGCCACGATCTCCGAGTTCACCACGGTGCTGCCCGGCGACCTCATCCTGACCGGGACCCCGGGCGGGGTCGGCTACCGGCGCGAGCCGCAGCTGTTCCTGCGCGACGGCGACGAGGTGAGCGTCGAGATCGACGGCGTCGGAAGGCTTGTCAATCGAGTGCGCGGGGAGAAACCGTGACCGGATACGACGCCCGCGCGCGCCTGCCCGCCGTCGCCGTCGTGGGCCTGTGCACCCTGATCGTCATCGCCGAGGGCTACGACCTGATCATGTACGGCGCCATGCTGCCCGCGCTGCTCGACGAACCCGGTTGGGGGATGACCAAATCCACCGGGGGCACGGTCGGCAGCATGGTCTATGTCGGGATGACCGCCGGGGCCCTGGCCGGGGGCCGCCTGGCCGACCGGTTCGGGCGGCGGCGCCCGCTGCTGGTCGCCGTCGCCTGGTTCGCGGCGTGGACCGCGGCCTGCGCGCTGGCGGGCTCACCGTGGCAGCTGGGCGCGTTCCGGCTGCTGGCCGGAATCGGCATGGGCGCGGCGGCCGCGGTCGCCCTCGCGCTGGCCAAGGAATACACCCCGCCCGGCCGCACCGGCCTGACGGTCACGACCCTCATGGCCGGAATCCCGCTCGGCGGAATCATTTCCGCGCTCGCCGGGCTGGCGCTGCTGTCCGATCACGGATGGCGTCCGCTGTGCTGGATCGGCGCGATCGCCTCCGGGCTGGTGCTGCTCGCCGCGCTGGCGCTGCTGCCCGAATCCGAGGAGTTCGCCCGTACCGGCACCGCCAGCCGGGTGCGGGAGCTGTTCACGCCGGACCGCCGCCTGCTGACGCTGCTGTTCGCCGTCGCGGCCTTCGCCGAACTGCTCACCTGGTACGGGCTGAACACGTGGATGACGACGCTGATGCGCGAACTGGACTACCCGATGACCTCGGCGCTGCAGTTCTCGATGACGCTCAACACCGGCGCGGTCGTCGGTTCGTTCGCGCTGGCGATCGCCGCGGACCGGTGGGGCGCGCGCCCGGTGGCCGGTGTCAGCGCGCTCGTGGCCGCGGCCGGGATCGCGTGCTGCGCCGCGGGGCTGTCGGGCCGGGTGGCCCTGCTGGCCGTGATCGCCGTCCTGGGCGCGGCCGCCCACTCCACCCTGAACCTCATCAATGCCGCCGTCGCCGACACGTATCCGGCCCGGCTGCGCGGCAGCGCGCTGGGCTGGTCCAACGGTGTCGGACGGCTCGGGGCGGTGGCGGCGCCCAGCCTCGGCGGCTGGGTGCTGTCGGCGACCGGGCCGCTGCAGGTCTTTCAGACCTTCATCCTGACCTCGGTGTGCGCGGCCGTCGTGCTGGCCGTGCTGGCCCGCTCCGGGCGGCGCGCGGCGGCACTGCGGCCCGCCCGGACCCCGGTGGCCGGATGAGGGCGGCGGGACCGGTCCCGTCGGATGCGGCGGAATGTGGACGAACGGGACGGGCCGTGGAGGGGTCGGCCCGTCCCGTCGACCACAGCGGCGGTCAGCGCGGCTTGATCCGACCGGCCGCCACCAGCACCCGGTAGGCCGCCGACTTGCGCGGGCAGTCGGCGACCGTGCAGTCGAGGTGCTGCTGCATCGTGCGGTGCGCCTCGGGCACCTCGAGCCGATGGTCCGGGGCGCCGTGCGAGAGCCCCGCGGCCACCGGCAGCGCCGGTGGCACCGACTCGGCAAGCAGTCGCTGCCGGATCTCCGCGACGGACGTGCGCCCGGTGGGGAGGCGTTGCGGGCGGATGCTCATCACGATGGCCGCCATCGCGCCGACCATCACCATCGTCGCCGCGAAAACCTGCCAGCCGCCCATCATTTCACCTCCCCCTCGCCGGAAGTGACCTCATCTCCATCATATTCGCAACAGGTGTTCATAACTCTCTCGTAGTTTCGAATTACCTTGATGCAGTGGGCATTACGCATACCCCGGCGGTGCCAGGTGCACCGAGACGTCGTTGCGTCCCACCTGTTCCGCCAGCAGCCGACCGGCGATGTACCGCCCGGCCGCGTCATCGGCGGTCCACACGCTCGCGCACGGACCGCACGGGTCGTTGGCCAGCGCCAGGGCCGCCGCGGCGTCGGCGACCCGGATGACCGGCAGGATCGGGCCGAGGGTCTGCCGGGTCAGCACGCTCATCGCCGGATCGGCGTCGGCGAGCACGGTCGGCTCGAACACCTGCCCTTCCGCGGTGCCGCCGATGCGCAGCGTGGCGCCCTTGGCCAGCGCGTCGTCGATCTGGTCACGCAGGTGGCGCACGTGCGCGGCCGAGGTGATGGGGGCGACGCGGACGTCGTCGGGATCCGCGGCGCCGAACGCGGCCACCTCGGCGACCAGCCGGTCGACGAACTCCTCGTACCCGCGGTCCTGGACGAACACCCGCTCGATGCTGCGGCAGCTCTGCCCCGATTCGGCGAGCCCGCCCAGCGCGATGCCCGCGGCCGCCGCGCCGGGGTCGGCATCGGCCAGCACGATCGCCGACGACTTCCCGCCCAGGTCCAGGCGGCACGGGACGAGCCGGGCCGCGGCGCGCAGCGCCACCACCTTCCCCACCTCGGGCGAGCCGGTGAAATGCACGTAGTCGACCGTGTCGACGACCGCGGGACCGGCCTGGTGCCCGGCGACGAATTCCAGCACCGGCGGCGCACCGATCTCCGCCCAGCCGGTGACGACGGCGCGCACGGTCAGCGGCGTCACCGCCGGGGGCTTGACGAGTACCGCGGAACCGGCCATCAGCGCCGGCACGGCGTCGAACAGTGTCGACGCGAGGGGGTAGGTCCAGGGCGGCAGGACGCCGACCACCGCGCAGGGGCGGTAGGCGATCGCCAGCTGCAATGCCACGCTCGGGTTGCCGTGCGTACGCTGCCACGGTGCGCCGAGAAAATCGGCACCATGCGTGCGATGATAGTCCACGGCGTCGACGCCCAGGCGAAATTCCCGCAAAGCCGCGGCAACCGACTTTCCGGTTTCCGACGCCAGCAGGTCGACCAGCATGTGCTCATTGCCGGACAACCACTCTCGAAATCGCGACAACCACTGCACCCTGCCGACGACACCCCTTGCGCGCCAACCGGTTTGCGCCTGCCGCAGGGAGGTGGCAACGGCTTCGATCCGGTCGGGGGTGTGCGTCGGCAGGGTGCCCAGCGCCCGGCCGTCGCCGGGTGCGGTCACGGTGATCCAGGTGTTGGCGGCGGTATGCGGATGTGTGGACAGCATGCGGTTCACTCCGGGCGAGGTGCAGGCGGAAGGGTCGCTTCGCGACCACTCGGCGTACCGAACAAGGGGAGGAATGCCCGGGTGGGAGAGTTGCGCCGGTCGCGGTGCAGCATGTGAGAAACCGTATGGCTAACGCAAGCGTGCAACCAGCGCGCAATGGGCCAGAAATCGGCGAATATCGGCCGCTCCCAGCAAACTTACCGACAAGTACGGCCCCGCAACCGGTTCCGTGTCCGCGGCCGCGCGCGTCCCCATGGTGTAGGAATTACATTTCTGGTCCCCGATCGGCGGATTTGGGCCAACGGAGCGCGAATCTCTGCGACCATGCGTAGGTGGACGAGCCTGCGCAGGTGCGGTCGATCAGCGGTGTGGCGTTGCTGGCGGACTACGCGGTCACGCGCGGTCTGACCATGCCGGATATTCTGCGGGACACCGGAATTCGCGAACAGCAACTGCAGGATCCGGGCAGCGAGATCACCCTCGCCCAGGAACTCGCGATGCTGCACAACGTCGTCGAGGGCATCCGGGACGAGCCGGGGCTGGGTCTCATGGCCGGACTGCTGTGTCACCCACCGTCGTTCGGCGTGCTCGGCTTCGCCGTGATGAGCAGCCCGACGCTGCGCCATGCCGCGGAGATCGGCGTGCGCTACGCCGACCTGTGGTTCACCGTCGCCCGCCACGCGCTGATCGACCGGGGCAACGAGGTCTGGCTGGTGCGCGACGATCACACCGTGCCGCCCGCGCTGCGCCGGTTCACGCTGGAGCGGGACTTCTCGGCGATCGCCACCATCCAGCAGGACCTGGTCCCGACGCGGGTGCCCACGCTGCGGGTGGAGGTGACCGTCGAGCCGCACCCGGTGTACGAGATGTTCGCGGCGATGCTGGGCGTCGACAAGATCACCTTCGGTGCCCCGCAATCGGTCATCGCCTGGCACACGACCGCGCTGGAACTGCCACTCCCGCAGGCGAATACCGCGACGGCCCGGTTCTACGAGCAGCAGTGCGCGGACATCATGCAGCGGCGGCTGAGCCGCAGCGGCGTCAGCGGCCGGGTGCGCGAGCTGCTGATCCGCCACGGCGGCGTGACCGACCAGTCCCGCATCGCCGCCGACCTCGACGTCAGCGTGCGCACCCTGCGGCGCCGGCTCGCCGACGAGGGCACCACCTTCCGCGAGCTGTCCAACGAGACGATCGGCATGCTCGCCGAGGAGCTGCTCGTCGCCGGGCTCACGGTGGAGAACGTGGCCGACCGGCTCGGCTACTCCAGCGTGTCGGCGTTCACCTCGGCATTCCGCTCGTGGAAGGGTCAGCCGCCCGGGCATTTCGCGCGCACGCACCGCGGTCGCGCCATCGCGCGCGTATAGCCGGGGCTCCATCCGGCCAAGACGTGACTAGTTCGATACCGGCTAATAGGCCGCTACTGGACCAACTGGACTTATCCTGCCCAGATGACAACCAGCAATAAAGCAGCTTTCGAAGGGCCGCTACATCAGCTGGCCCGCGGCGCGTGGCAGTCCATGGTGGTCATCGGCATTCTGTCGGTCGTCATCGGCATCATGGTTCTGGTCTGGCCCGGACCGACGCTCCTGGTCGCCGGCGTCCTGTTCGGCATCTATCTGTTGGTCTCCGGCATCCTGCAGCTGGTGGCGGCGTTCGGCGCACATGTCAGCACCGGCTGGCGGGTGCTCTCGGTCATCAGCGGTGTCCTGTCGTTCATCCTGGCGTTCTTCAGCTTCCGGCACATCGGCGATGCGATCGTGCTGCTCGCGCTGTGGATCGGGATCAGCTGGCTGTTCCGCGGGATCGCGGTGCTGGTCGCCGGTGCGGAGTCGCCGTCGGGCATGCCCGGCCGCGGCTGGTCGATCTTCTACGGCATCGTGCTGCTGATCGGCGGCATCGTGCTGGTGGTGTGGCCGATCAGCTCGATCGTCACGCTGACCCTGGTGGCCGGATGGTGGCTGATCTTCATGGGCGTCATGGAGGTCATCTACGCCTTCCAGGTGCGTGGCGCGGCCAAGCACACCCCCGGCGAGCTGTGAGCCTGGCGTTTCCGATGGTTCGCGAGGACAACTGAAAATATTCGGCCCCGGGCGAATTCGCCCGGGGCCGACTCGTTTCCGCCTAGTGGGCGGTGATGCGGAACAGGCCGGTGGTGGTGCCCTGGTACTGGGTGCCGTCGGGGGCGAGCGAGCCGACCATCTGCAGGGTGTCGACCGCGGCGGTGGCGCCGATTCGCTGCCGGGTGCGGACCGCGCCGGTCGCGGCGTCGATCACGGTGTAGTCGAACGCATCCACCGGCGTCGTCGTGCCCTCGGGCAGCGCGGGCTGCCGGGCGATGGTGTAGATATTGCCGTCCGCGATCGACAGGCGCGGAACCGCCGCGGATGCAACGGAATTCGTCCACGCCACCGAACACCCCGATCCGGCCGGATCGATATCGACGCGGGTCATGCCGCCGCGGAATCCGGCCGACGGCGGATCGCTGGGACCGGATGTGCCCGCGGGGTAGGGATAGCCGTAGGTACTCGCGACGAACACGCTGTTACCCGCGCCGATCGGGGAGTTCTCCGTCCCGCTCGCCCCGGGCAGCACCGGAATCGAGCACACCTCGCGGCCGGTATCGGCGTCGAGGACCAGCAGATGTTCCTGCGGCGCGGCGTTATCGGTGATCGTCACGTAGTCCGATCCGGTGCGCGGGCCGAAGAAGGTCGGGGTCGCACCGGTCCCCCAGCTCAGCTGCCCGGGTTTGCGGGCGGGCCCGCGGTCGTACTCGCGGCGCCAGGCGATTCGCGGCGCCCCCGATTCGTCCACCCGCAGCAGCGACAGGGTGTGGTCCCCGGCGACCGCGATGCCGTCCGGGGCGGCGGCAAGACTGTTCGCGACCCCCTCCCCCAGCGATATCGACGCGACCGCACCGGAATTCGGCTCGGCGAAGCCTGCCCGGCCGTGGTCGGTCACGAACCAGATGCGCCCGTCCCGATCGGGCACCAGCGATTCCAGCGCGTCACAGCCCGGCGCCCCGCACGGCCGCGTCACCGCCTCCGCGACCGACATCGTGCGGCGCGGCACCAGCCGCCACCGGCCCTCCCCGTCGCGCTCGTGGCCGATCCAGGTGATGGCGTCCCCGCCCGTCGCGGCCACGAAATCCCCTGCGGCGTCGATATATCCGTACACGCCGCCGAGCAGGCTGCCCGCCGGGAGGGGCAGCGACGCCAGCGGATCGCCGGACGCCGGATCCAGCAGATACACCACCGGCGCGCGGGTGGCGATATCCGTGCACAGCGCCTGCGGCAGCCCGTCGGCACCGATCAAGATGGTCGGGCAGGCCGCGCCCAGCGCGACGAACCGGGCCCGTACCGCACCGATGCCCGGACCCGGGTTCGGCGTGGTGTCCGATGCCTCGGCGTCGCCGTGCATGGTGGCCGTCCCGGCGGGGCCCAGCCACGGATGTGCGGGCGGCTGCGGGCCGAAACCCTCCGCACCGGCAGGTCCGGGAACACAGGCCGCGCCCGCGGCCAGCAACACCGCGGCCACCCGCAGCACGGCACGATCGAATCCGGGGAACCGCATAGCGGGCAGACTAATACGTGTCCGATGATCCCATGACCCGGCCCGAACCCCTGCGGCACCGCGTCGTGCCTGATACCGTCGAGGAGCCGAGTTCGGCCCGCGCCGCGGGAATGTCGGTGCCTCCCAAGAGAAGACCCGATTGCGTTACGCCCCGAGATCTCGGGGCTTCGCAGGGTCCGACCGTGCGGTCACACTGGGTCGGTGATCACGCTCGGGGGCTGACAAGCACGCGCATGCCTACCGGTCTCTTCGCGCTCGTGCCAGGCACACGATCGCTCGACCGGCAAGACGTACGGGGTTGGATGCGGTGTGCACACCGACAACACGGGAGGATTGTCGATGCTGGACCGAGGCGACGATACGAGACCGGGCACACCACCGCGCAGCGGGCGATTCTCGCTGCTCGGCGAGGCCGTGCCGATGATGCGCGACCCGCTCGCGGTGATGCAGCGCCTGACCGCGCAGTGCGGGCCGATCGCCGAATTCCGGCTCGGCCCCACGCGGGCCGTGCTGGTGGCGGCGCCGGAGCAGATCCACGAGGTGCTGGTCGGCAAGGCCGACGATTTCGGCCGCGCCCGGGCCATGGTGCTGGGGCTGTGGCCCGCGCTGCGCAACGGCCTGGTCATCTCCGAGGGCGAACTGCATCACCGCCAGCGCGGCCTGATCGGCCCGCTGTTCACACCGCGGCAGATGACCGGATACGTCGGCGCCATCGGCGCCCAGGTGCGCGCGCATCTGGACCGATGGGCGGTGGCCGGGCGGTTCGACGCGCTCGAGGCCATGCAGCGACTCACGCACGACATCATGGGCAACCTGTTCGCCGGTGAATCCCTCGCCGACGACGAGGAGACCCTCGCCGCCATCACCCGCGTCTTCGACTGGGAGATCCGGCTGCTGACCCGCCCGATCGTGGCGCCGCTGAACATCCCGACCCGGCGCAACCGCACCTTCCTGCGCGATATCGCCTACCTGCGCGGGCGCGTCGGCGACCTGGTGCAGGCCCGCCGCAGTGGCGCCGAGACCACCGACGACCTGCTGCAGGGCCTGGCGCGAGCCGCGGACGACGACGGCGAGATGGACTTCGAGCAGGTCGTCGACGAGGCTATAAACCTGTGGGCTTCCGGGATCGAAACATCCTCCGACGCGCAGTTCTGGACCGCGTACGCGCTGGCGCGGAATCCGGAGGTGGCGGCCAGGGCCCGCGCGGAGGCCGATCTCGTGCTCGGCGGACGCGTGCCCACGGTCGAGGATCTGCCGAAACTGCAGTACTGCCTGCAGGTGTTCAAGGAGACGCTGCGGCTGTACTCACCGGCCCCGGCGTTCCTGCGACAGGCGGTGCGCGAGACCACCCTCGGTGGCTATCGGGTGCGGCGGGGCACGGTCGTGTTCGTCGCGCCGTACGTGATGCACCGCTCCCCCGAGTGGTTCCCGCGACCGCTCGAGTTCGACCCGGATCGGTTCGCGCCCGACCGCAAGCTGCCGCGGTTCGCCTATCTGCCGTGGGGTGCGGGGCGGCACGTCTGCGTGGGCTCCTCGCTCGCGCTGCTGGAGGGCCAGATCTTCACCGCGATGCTGCTCACCTCCGGGACGCTGACCATCGACGACAGCGACTCCGTGCGGCCGCATCTGCAGACCAACCTCCGTCCCAGGGACCGCGTCCAGGCGATGTACGAGGCCCGCGACAGCGCACCGGTGGGCGATTCGACCGCATGCGTGTGAATCGGAGAGCGCCGTGACCGCTGCGGCCAGCGGTCGTCCCGGTGCGCAGACAGGTCCCGTGGCCGCGCGGCTGACCCGGTCGGCGGCGCTGCTCATCGGCGCGATCGGTGTGTTGCTCGGGCTCGCGGTGGGCCGGGAGGCGTGGCAGCAGGCGCGCCTCATGGCGTGGTGGTGGACGCCGCTGACGGTCGCCGCCGTCTTCGGCGCCTGCCTGATGCTGGTGATTCTGGCGTTCTCGGCGCCGCTGCGCACCATCCGGGGGCTGTGCGGCGCCGTATCGCTGGCCCTTCTCGCCGCAATTGCGCTGGCGCCGTGGGCCATTCGCCATCCCGACCTGCAGGACGACCCGTTCTGGCTGCTGCGCACGGTGGCGCTGGGCGCGGCGGCGGGCGCGCTGGTGTGGCGGCCGCGGGTCGCCGCCGTCACGCTGGTGCTGGCCGTGGCCGGGGGCGCCCTGATCAACGGCATGGTGCAGGGCGGGGTGGGATGGCTGTCGTTCTTCCTCGATTTCAGCCGGAATTTCGGCATCGCGGGGCTGCTCACCTGGGGCCTGATCACGGTCGCGCGGGCGGCGGCCACCCTGGACGACGAGTCGAGGCGGGCCGAGCAGGATGCGGCGCAGGTGGCGGCCGCGGACGCGAAAAGCCGTGAGCGGGCCCGGTTCGCCGCGATCATCCACGACGATGTGATGTCCACGCTGCTGGATGCCTCGCGGGGCCGGGACGCCGCGGTGCTGGGCCGCCAGTCCCGAAAGACGTTGCGCCAGTTCGACGAATTCCGCCGCAGCGAGGAGCGGGCGGGCTTCGATGCCTTCGGCGCGATCGGGATGCTGCGGGCCACGGTGTCGGCGATCAACTCCGGCATCACATTTCGATCGAAACGACTGTCCGGGTTCGCGCGGCTGCAGGTTCCCGCCGATGTCGGCGACACCATCGCCGCGGCGCTGGCGGAGGCGGTCCGCAACAGCCTGCGGCACGGCGGCGGGACCGGTCGGCGCGTGCACCGCGAGGTCACCGTCACCGTCGGCACCGGGGCGCTGCGGGTCGAAATGCGGGACGACGGAGCCGGTTTCGATATGGACGCGGTCCCCGCCCACCGGCTCGGGGTGCGGCGCAGCATTCTCGCGCGGATGGCGGACCTGCCCGGCGGGGCGGCGTTCGTCGATTCCGCTCCGGGACAGGGGACCACGGTCACCCTGGTCTGGGTGCACCCGAGCACCGACGGGCAGGCACCGGAGGCCGAACCCGCGCCGGTGCGTCATGCGATCGCCCCGCAGCGCTGGGATCTGCGCGGACTGCTCGGCCTGCGCGGTCGGCAGGGGGCGTTCGTGACGGCCGTCGTGCTGGCCACCATCGCCTCCATGGCGGTATCGAACCTGCGCAACATCCCGGACCACCAGATCGGAATCCTGGTGGCCTACGCGGTGATCGCGATCGCCGCGGTCGTGACCATCGGCATCGACACCGATCCGTTCCCGTGGCCGGTCGCGCTGGTGGTCGCCGCGGTCGGCCCGCTGGCCACGAGCCTGGCCTATCACCGCGTCGACGCCCTCACGGTGCACCAGTTCGTCTGGACCATCTACGCGACCTCGGTGGTGCTGTGTTTTCTCGCCGTCCGCGGTCGCAGCGGTTACGCGGTGGTCGGCATCGGCGCGACGACGCTGGTCGCGGTGGCGGGTATCGACCTCGGTGCGCGCGGGATCTCGCTGTCGATGACGCCGATCGTCATCGTCGCGAGCGGGACGCTCATGGCATCGATCGCGAGCTCGAATCTACAGGCGCTGCGCCGGTTGGCCGACGAGTCCGCCGCCCGGGCGGCGGCCCAGGCCACCCAGCGCGCGCACGGCGCGGCGCGGGCCCGGCAGCTGGGCCGCCGCGCCGCCCCGGCGCGGCCCCTGCTCGAGCGCATCCCCGC